>NZ_ASRV01000001.1 GCF_000401215.1 Clostridium sartagoforme AAU1
CTAGCTATAATAGGCCCTGATATTTTTTGTCTATATTTTAAAATTTCATAGTCTGTGCATTTACATCTGCTATCACCATAATAGCCACAAGGACAAGGATTCATGGCTGCTACTATCATAAAACTTGCTGGATATGAATTAGTATATTTTACTCTTGAAACTGTAACTCCCCCGTCTTCCATAGGCTGTCTTAACGCATCTAAAGTTCTTCTGCTAAATTCAGCTATTTCATCTAGAAATAAGACACCGTTATGTGCTAAGGATATTCCATCTGGCATTGCGTTATTACCTCCCCCAATTAAAGCATTCATAGATGCATTATGATGAGGAGCTCTAAATGGTCTTTCTGTTATTAAAGTTCCCTTGTTTTTTTAAAAGTCCTGCAACGCTATAAATTTTAGTTACTTCTAAGGTTTCCCTTTCAGTCATCATTGGTAAAATAGTTGGAATTCTTTTAGCTATCATAGATTTTTCGCAGCCTGGTGAACCTGACATAATTATATTATAACCACCAGCAGCAGATACAACAATATATTCTATAAGAGAGTCTTGCCCCTGAACATCTTCAAAATCTAAAAGGTAATCTCTGCTTATTTTATTATTATCCTTATATATATCTAAAAATTATTATATATAGATGTATCTTCTAGAAATTTAACTACATCAATTAGTGTCTCAAATGCAAAAATATTTATATCACTAACTAATGAAGCTTCTTGCAAATTATCCTTAGGTACAATTAAATTATTTATTCCCTTCTTTTTTGCTTCTATTGCCATTGGTAGTATTCCTATTGCCATTCCTAAATCAAAATGCTATCCACTTTTCTTTATATCCTCTGGAGCCAAA
>NZ_ASRV01000002.1 GCF_000401215.1 Clostridium sartagoforme AAU1
TTATTCTTCTTCCTTACATATATCTATATCATTATCCCAACAAATAGATGATCCATTTATTCTTACTTTTCTAAAAGTCTCTACATCATTTAATGGTTTAAATAACGGATGACTTAATAAACTTTTCATATCAAATTTAATTAATCTTCCATCATCATATTTTATTTCAATAATATATTCATTTAAAGACTTTACTTCTATTGGCTTATGAATCTTTTTTTCTGAATCATACTAATCACTTCTCGGATTAGAGGAAGGAAGTACCCAATTTGCTACTCTTCATCTATCAATTCAACTTCTGACAAATCAACTTCTAACTCATTAAACCTAATTGATTTAAATTTATCATTTAATGTACAGCTATGTCTTAATTCATATTTATTATCAATTAATTCATATATCCATACTTTCCTACTCATAGGTGATACAATCCAATATTCAGCAACTCCATACCTTTCATATAAATCTTTCTTTACAATTAAATCATCATCCGAATTTGAAGGACTTAACACCTCTACTACTAATTGTGGAATACCAATATATCCTCTATAGAATATCTGGTTTTTATCACAATATACAGCAACATCAGGAGCTACTTCTGCTTGTTTAGATTTTACTAGTTCATCAATTTTATTTTTATCATTTTTAATTATCTTGGGATCTTCTTTAGTTAAAAATAGTGCTGCTTCGATTGAAACATTACATTTTCTTTTAAAGTATTGCTTCAACTGTAAATATATTTCACCTTGTAATTCTACATGATTGTATCTTGGTCTTGGCGACATATATTTTATAGAATTAATCCACTCTTCTTTTTGCAAAAAATCTTCATTAATATTTAATGCCATTTTAATCTCCTCCCTTTTATTTATAATCTTATACTTATTATATCCTACTTTAATTTTTTATAAAATAAAAACAGATGATTTTGAACCCCCTATCCAGTAGACATAGGCACTTCATTTTATTATCATCTGTATATTTTTAAATATTTTTCGAATTTCACTAAATTAAAATTTAGGGAAGATTTTTAAAGAAATATCATAAAAAATCCCCTCGGGTTAAAGTTTGAAATACTATCGTCAAATATTTAACACAACCCCCGGGGGTCCTTCCGAGGAAGGAACGCCCGAGGTTGCTAATGTATCAATACCAACTTCTTTTTTTAATTTCAGACATGGCTTACATAACTGCATTTAAAGTAACTCATTTTCATATAATAATTCAAAACTATGAAAAGAGTGTCCAAATTTGGACACTCTATATATTAAACTAAAGAGCAACAGTTGTTGTTTCTTTATTTATAACCTTTGCTTCTACCATTTCCACAAGATCACCTGCTTCTGTTTTTATTAACTTATTAGTTAATACAGAATCCATAAGATCAGAAATGTCAGCATCTAAAACATCTTCCTTAACATCCTTAACTATTAAGTTAACCTTTTTTCCTGAAACATCTTTAAAAGTCATTTTTGCACTTCTTTCTATCATGATATATCCCCCTTTCATAAATTACATCACTAAATTGCAATGCTGTTTAATAACTAATAAGGTAAATTAACCTCTTGTTATTATAAAGTTTTGTTGCTTTTGGATTGTGCTTACTGTATAATCCATAAGACTTTCAACTGCATCAGATAATTCTACTAAATTATCATCAGTAGCATCTGCAGAAATATTTTTAAAAGTTTGTTTCTTAAATACTTCCTTACCTTTAGAGTCAACACCGA
>NZ_ASRV01000003.1 GCF_000401215.1 Clostridium sartagoforme AAU1
TTTGCTTTTTGATATATCTTTCCTTCTAACTCCATTGAAAGTAATATATCAAACAATAAAGATATATCTTTATTTAAAATAATTATTATTTCATCTATTGTGCTTGGTTTATTTCTTATTATATTGAAAATTTCATACTCCATTTTACCAAAGCTTTGTTCAATTATATGATTGCTACTATAATTAATATTATTATTTTCTATTAACAGTTGTTTAGGAGTTAAATATATTTTTGCACCTTCAGCTATAAGTTTATTTGTGCCTTTACTTTCTTTTAAATAGACATTATTTGGAACAGCGTATATTTGCTTGTTTTGTTCTCTTGCATATTTAGCAGTTATTAAAGCGCCACTATTTTCTCCTGCTTCTACAATTAGAACTTTTTTAGAACAAGCACTTATAAGTCTGTTTCTTCTAGGAAAATTATGTGTGCTTGGCATGGTTCCTGGTGGATATTCTGAAACTACTGCTCCATTTGCAATTATTTGTTCCATAAGCCCAGCATGTTCTTTTGGATAACATATATCTACCCCACACCCTAAAAAAGCTACTGTATTCCCTGCAGCTTTTATGCAAGCTGTATGAGCATAGCTATCAATTCCCTTTGCCATGCCGCTTATTACTGGTATCCCATTTCTAGCTAAATATGTTGCTGCTTCAACTGTAATTTGCTTACCATAATTAGTACACCTTCTGGAGCCAACTATTGCTACACTCTCTAAGTTATTCCATAGACTTCCTTTATAGTAAAGTAAAATAGGCATATTAGAATAATTATTTAGACTATAAGGAAACTTTTCGTCCTTATAATTTATTATCCTTATCTTGTCTCTTTCACATTTATCCAAAATTGAATTAGCTTTCTCTAGACTCTTGCTTCTTACTATATTTTCAGCTAGACTCTCCCCTACTCCTTGAATAGATAGCAGCATTTCTTTCGGCGCATCATAAATATTTTCTGGAAAGTGGAAATTATCTATTAACCTTCTAGCTATAATAGGCCCAATTCCTTTTATTTCATTTAACCAAATCCAATATAAATAATTTTCTTTCATATATTCCCCTATATAAAATTTTTACTTTATACTACAATCATATTTGCCTGTTCCTTATCTAAATCCCTTGACATAAGAGCTTTAATAATATCTTCTTTTCTTATATTTTTTGATTCATCCATATCTGCGAAGGTTCTAGCAACCTTTAAATACTTGTGATAAGATCTTGCACTAAATCTAAATCTCTCATAAGCTAGCTGAATAAGCCTATTGCAATCTTCATCTAAAGCGCAAAACTCTTTTATCATTGCAGGAGTCATTTCTGCATTACAATTTATTTTATCAAGTCTTCTAAATCTTTTAACTTGAATAAACCTTGCTCTTTCTACCCTTTCTCTTAATTCTTTCGAAGTTTTTCCATTAGAGTAATTAGATAATTCCATAAAATCTACTGGCTGGGCATATTTTTGAATATCTATTCTATCTAAAATAGGCCCTGATATTTTTTGTCTATATTTTAAAATTTCATAGTCTGTGCATTTACATCTGCTATCACCATAATAGCCACAAGGACAAGGATTCATAGCTGCTACTATCATAAAACTTGCTGGATATGAATTAGTATATTTTACTCTTGAAACCGTAACTACCCCGTCTTCCATAGGCTGTCTTAACGCATCTAAAGTTCTTCTGCTAAATTCAGCTATTTCATCCAGAAATAAGACACCATTATGTGCTAAAGATATTTCACCTGGCATTGCGTTATTACCGCCCCCAATTAAAGCATTCATAGATGCATTATGATGAGGGGCTCTAAATGGTCTTTCTGTTATTAAGGTTCCCTTGTTTTTTAAAAGTCCTGCAACACTATAAATTTTAGTTACTTCTAAGGCTTCCCTTTCAGTCATCATTGGTAAAATAGTTGGAATTCTTTTAGCTATCATAGATTTTCCGCAGCCTGGTGAACCTGACATAATTATATTATGACCACCAGCAGCAGATACAACAATATATTCTATAAGAGAGTCTTGCCCCTGAACATCTTCAAAATCTAAAAGGTAATCTCTGCTTATTTTATGATTCTCCTTATATATCTCTAAAAAATTATTATATGTAGATGTACCTTCTAGAAATTTAACTACATCAATTAGTGTCTCAAATGCAAAAATATTTATATCACTAACTAATGAAGCTTCTTGCAAATTATCCTTAGGTACAATTAAATTATTTATTCCCTTCTTTTTTGCTTCTATTGCCATTGGTAGTATTCCAGAACAAGGTCTTAACTCACCATTTAAAGATAATTCCCCAATAAATCCAAAAGTATTAATTTCACTTATAGTTATCTGATTAGTTTGAATTAGTATTCCTATTGCCATTCCTAAATCAAAATGCGATCCACTTTTCTTTATATCCCCTGGAGCCAAATTTATAACTACCTTCATTTTGGGAAAATCATAATTTTCATGATTTATAGCTGCCTCTAATCTTTGCCTTGCTTCTTTTATTGCAGCATCTCCAAGACCAACTATAGTTACAGAGGGCTGACCATATATAGTATCACTTTCAATATTTACAACATAAGCATCTATACCAGATATAGCAAAACTTTTAACTGATGATGCCAATTTCTTTCTCCTCCTCAGAAAAATTATTCTTTATAAGATTTTCTACAAAAGCTTTATATAGAAACCTAGCTGTTTCACTTTTAAAATAACTTAGTATCTTGCTACTATCAATTATTTTTTCTTCTTTTAAGCCTATAGTCATA
>NZ_ASRV01000004.1 GCF_000401215.1 Clostridium sartagoforme AAU1
CTATTCTTCTTCCTTTAGATAAATACTTTGAAAGTATTTCAGCTTGTTTTCCAAAAGAAACTATACTTATAAAAACAGCTTCCTTATCTTTATTTCTTTGATCGTTTATTGCTAAAGTAAACTGTACATAACTTCCATTTCCATCTGACGAATTATAGTTTTTCAATTCTAAATCCTTTACTACATTTCCAATTAAAGTTACTCTATTCATTGTTTTACCTCCAAATTCTAATCTATCTGAATTATTGGCACGAATGTATATTCTTATTCAATTATTTTTTAAATTTTTATATAAATAAAAACAGATGATAGAATTTATCACCTGTATCTTTTTAACATATATGAATTTTATTAAATACTCCTTTAACGGAAGTTCGTCAAAAAGATATTACAAAATGTGACTACTTCGCTTTACGAACTTACGTTCGTAAATGCCCGGGGGTACTTGTGGGGCACGAAGTGACCCACTTAATAATGAAAAATTCCCCCGAGGTGCTAGGAGATAACTAGAAGTTAGCTCCTTGCTATGAAATGACCCACTTGCTCACATCTGGAAATTTATTCTACCCTGGGTTGTTTGTGAGGACACACTTTGCTGGACTCAATTGCTATTGCTAATTAGTTATACATCTATGCGCTATGCTAACAGCACTTTGTGTAAATAATCCTGTTTCTTTTTTATAAATCAATTTACTTATTGGTGATAAGTAAAATAATTTCATGGCTTCATATTTACTTATTGATTTTAATTTACTAATATTTATTATCACATCATCTATAAGCATTACTAGCACTTCATCAAATTCATTCATTTTCATATTATTTTACCTCCTCCATTCCAATAAACTTTAAACATTCTGTAATCACTTGCTGATTATTAATACAAACTTGGTTATTTGGGGATTTAAATTTTAATCTCTTAATAGCGGTATCAATTTCTATCCATCCTCTTGTTAAAAGGTTTATTGTTGCGAAGACTTGATCATCAGCAACTTCTCCAATAGTAATGTCATATGGTGATTTTGAATTGATATCTTTTCTATTACTTAAAATAAATTCAAGCCATTCCTTAGTTACACCTTCATACTCATAAATTTTAAAATTCTCATTAGCAAAATTTAAATCTAATTCATATATAGATACAATCGGCGTTCCTTCTATTTCTCCATTAAAGTTAGTACATTTTCTAACAGCCCATTTTTCTGCTTGCACCTTAAAAGTTGTAGCATAAAATCCGATTCCAAAATCTAATGCTCTATTAGATTTAATTACCTTAGGCTCTTTTATTACCATATTTGATCCATGATATATTATCATACTTTAATCCCCTTACTTTTTAATAAACTGACTATTTCACCTACAATATAATCTTCTCCTTGAGTATGAAGTGTATCATAATATTTTATAATATATTCATCTAATATTTTAGTCTTTTCAGTAAGCAAATTATATACATCTGATGGTATCATATTTAAATTACGGCTTAATGCAGTTATACAATATATAGCAAAATATAATTGTTCATCAGTTATATCATTTCTCTTAATCAAAATATCACCCTCATTAATTACTTTTCTATCTATAAAAATTTCCCACCAACTGCAAGAAGATGATTAGAAGTTATCTCCTTGCTTTCATTTATATTATAATAAACTTATATTTATGAAATTTCTTAATAATAACATAATCTACTACTTATATTATATCCTATTATTATTTTTTATTAAACCAAAATGACGATAGCTGTAAAAACTATCGTCATTTATTTGGATACAAAATTCACTAACCCCCCAATTTAACGAAGATTTTTTAAAAAATATCATAAAAATCCCCCTTCGGTTCGCGAACTTACTTTCGCTCACCCCCGGGGGCTTAGTGGGTCAACTTTGACCCACTTGCTAATTATTCTTATATTTTCCTTCCTTAATCATATATATACTATCTTCATACCATATAGCTACTTTAGGCAATGCCCCCCTATTTCTAAAGGGAGCTTTATACAATCATTAAAATTCATTATATTCATCCTTTTGCCTCCCTATAACGTATTTATATCCTTTAATATATTCGATTAATCTTATTATACCAGATTACCTTATATATAATTATATCCTGTTGTTACTTTTTATTAAAGAAAAATGACTATAATTACAAAGAAATTATAGTCATTTTCTTATATGCGAAATTCACTAAATATCAAATTTAGTGAAGGCTTTTCAAAAAAATATCATAAAAAATCCCCCTTGGGTTTAGGAACCTACGTTCGTTCACCCTAGGGGTCTTAACGAGCTAATATCGTTAAATATTTAACACAACCCCCGGGGGTCCTTCCGAGGAAGGAACGCCCGAGGTTGCTATTAAATAAGGCATTTCCTCCTCTAATGATTTATAACTAACCCAATAGTACTTATCTCCTTCTATTATTTCACTATTCATCCTTCCAGTTTCTTTAAAATCAACAAAATACCTAAGTATAGCCATATCTTTCATATCTAAATCTAACTCCATCATCTTTACAACTGAAAAACCTAAAAAAGAATATTGCATAAATCCTATCCCCTTAAAATAATTATTTTATCCTTCAACTAGTAAATATCCGAGATTTATACTTTTTGAGAAAAATATTTTATAAATTTTTTAAAAATTATAAAAATAAAACATCTGCCACTCCATTTCTGGAATTTCAGATGTTTCAATTTTAAGATTTATTATTTATATCCTTTTGATATTTTAGTCTAACTTCTTATATTATGACATTTTCGAGTTGTATCTGGTATACTAGTGATAATAGCTTGCTGTTAACTGCATAAGATTATTTATGGTTTTTTTCAAATCGCCAAGCATCCCTACACATTTCTACTATACCTCGTTTAGCAGTCCAACCAATTTCATTTCTAGCCTTTCTTACATCAGCATAGCAGCTAGCTATATCACCAGTTCTACGTTCTACTATTTCATAAGGAACTTCAATATTATTTGCTTCTTCAAATGCTTTCACTAACTGTAAAACACTTGTACCTTCACCAGTCCCTAAATTATAAATATGAACTCCTGCTGTTAATTTATCTAAAGCAGCTACATGACCTTCCGCAAGATCTACTACATGAATGTAATCTCTAACTCCTGTTCCATCTACAGTTAGATAGTCATTTCCAAAAATGCGTAGTTTATCTAGCTCTCCTTTTGCTACCTTAGTTATATAAGGCATTAAGTTGTTAGGAATCCCATTAGGTGCTTCACCAATTACTCCACTCTCATGTGCTCCTACTGGATTGAAATATCTAAGAAGTGCTACTGAAAAGTCTGGATTTACTTTTGCTATATCAGTTAGAATCCTCTCACTCATAGCTTTAGTTTCACCATATGGATTTGTAGTAGGTAAAAGATTCATAGTTTCTACAAATGGCACTTTGTTATCTCCATAAACTGTTGCTGATGAACTAAATACAAATTTGTTTACATTATACTTCTTGCAAAGCTTAGAAAGAACCATAGTGGAAACTAAATTATTATAATAATACTCTAATGGATTTTCTACAGATTCGCCAACTGCTTTAAGTCCTGCAAAATGAATAACTCCATCTATTTTATGAGTTGCGAAAACAACTTCTAAGGCTACTTCATCAGTTACATCTATCTTATAAAAAGTTACTTCTTTATTAGTTATTTGCTTTATTTTATCTATAGTTTCAGCTTTACTGTTGCAAAGATTATCAGCAACAATTACTGTATGTCCTGCTTCAAGCAGAGCTACACAAGTGTGTGATCCTATATATCCAGCACCACCTGTTACTAATATGTTCATTTTGGAGTCACCTCGATTCTTTTCACTAAATAGATTTGTTAATGTATTTTTTTATATAAACTTAATTCTATTAAATTCTCTACAATCTCCAGTAAATAAATCCATTTTTTATAATATTATCCCTATCAACTATTCCTTTAACATCTATAAATACATTTTTCTCATCTACTTCTTTGGTTGCTGCAACTTCATCTAATTTACCATTTACATAATATAATTTGCTAAAATCGTTAATATTCATATCTCTATACTCACTATGAGATACAGCTAATATTATTGCATCCATATTATCAATATCTTCAATATCCTTTAACTCTAATCCATATTCTTCTCTTAACTCATTTATATCAGCAACAGGATCTGTAATCACTACTTCTATTTCATACTCTTTTAATTCTTCAATAATATCAACAACTTTAGTATTTCTTGTATCAGGACAATCCTCTTTGAATGTAACTCCTAACACTGCTACTTTAGCGCTCTTTACTCTCTTATTGGCTTTTATTAAACTTTTAACAGTGTTTTCAGCAACATACTTAGCCATTCCATCATTTATTCTTCTGCTAGCTGCTATAACTTGTGATTCCATACCTATTTCTTTCGCCCTATGAATTAAATAGTAAGGATCAACACCTATGCAATGTCCTCCAACTAAACCAGGATTCATTTTAATAAAGTTCCACTTACTACCTGCTGCATCTATTACAGCTTTAGTATCTATATTCATTTTATCAAATATCATAGCTAATTCATTTACAAAAGAAATCATTACATCTCTTTGGCAGTTTTCGATTAATTTAGCTGCCTCTGCAACTTTTATACTTTCTGCTCTATATACACCAGCTTCTATTACTAATTCATAAACTTTAGCTACTGTATCTAAAGTTTCTTCATCCATTCCAGAAACTATTTTTACTATATTCTCTAACCTATGAACCTTATCACCTGGATTTATTCTTTCAGGTGAATATCCAATTTTAAAGTCTTGTCCGCACTTCAAACCTGATTCTCTTTCTAAAATAGGTAAACATATTTCTTCTGTTACTCCAGGATAAACAGTTGATTCATATACTACTATTGATCCTTTTCTAAGATTTCTACCAATTACTTCACTAGCACCTATTACAGGTCTTAAATCTGGTGTTTTATCTTCATTTGTTGGTGTTGGTACTGCTACTATATGAAAATTACACTCTTTTAATTTTCTCTCATCATAAGTGAATTCTACAGTAGAATTCTTAATAGCATCATCTCCAACTTCATTAGTTACATCTTTTCCCTCTAAATACATTTGTATTTTTTCTTTATTAATATCAAATCCTACTACTTCTTTCTTTTTTGCAAATGCTACTGCCAAAGGCATTCCTACATACCCTAAACCAACTACAGCTATTTTTATGCTCTCCATTTTCTATCTCCTCTTACATAAATATCTATAATGCAAAATTCTTATAAAAACTTAAATAAAATTTCTTTTTTCTTTTTACAATTAACTAGATTAATTATCGTATCTCCTTTAGTTCATTATCTCTATTCACTATGCAAACAATATAATTTATTATACTAATAACTAAATACTTTCATTGTTCTTTATGCTTTCTTCCAAATAATTTTCTTTTATAATCCACCATTAATTCTTTTATAATATAGAAATCTAAAAATCTATATGTCTTATTTTTCTTTCTAACTCTATGTTTTTCCATTATATGTCTCTTGCTTGAAGTGCCACCTACTGTAAAATTACTTATTATAACATCACTATATTTAAATGTATATCCTGCTCCATACATTCTACATATAAAATCCCAATCTCCAGCAATTTTAAAACTTATATCAAAACCACCTAGTTCACTATACACTTTTCTTTTTATAAAAATTGCTTGATGAAAGACTGGCATTCCTTTTTTTATAATCTCAGAAATATTATACGTTGGCTTACTAATGTTTATCATATTTCCTTCTTCATCCACTTTTCTAATATTCCCATAAAAACTATCTTCTACTTGTTCTTTTAACTCTTTGTTTATTCTAGAAAGCAATCTATCTTCTAGCCAATCATCTGAATTTATAAATATAATCCATTCTCCCTCAGCTAACTCTATCCCTTTATTCATAGCATCATAAATACCGTTATCTTTTTCAGAAATAAATTTAATAGGAAACTTTTCTCTATATTTTTTTATAATATTTATAGTTCCATCTGTAGATTGACCATCTACTATTATGTATTCGATATTTAGATCTAATTGATTAACTACTGATTTAATACACTTTTCAATAGTTTTTTCTGAGTTGAAACAAACTGTAATTATTGAAATATCTATTTTATTCATACGCCCTCCCGACTAATACATTTTTAAATTATTACTAAATAAAATACCATATATTCTACCAGCATTTTTGAATAAAACTGAAAACAGTTTAATTGACTTCTCTATATTAACAAAGTTGAAGAATATTATACAAATAGTACAAACTAATAATTTAAGAATGCTTTTTAATATCTCAATAATGTTTGTAAATAAATTATTTTTACTATATATTTTTATATAATTTCTTCCTGAAACAAAGCTCCTCTTAGCTAAATATTTTAACGTTGCTCTTTCACTGCTTAACTCTTCATATACAATCGCATCTTTACAATATATAATTTTTTTCCTAACTCATATATTCTTTTGAAATACTCAGTATCTTCTCCTCCAGAAGTATTATATCTAATATTAAATTTTATATTGAGATCAATTACTGCTTTCTTAATAAGTACATTGCCACATCCACAAGTTGTTATTTCAGTTCCTGTATCTAATATTTCTCGAGTATATATTTTTGATTTACTTATAAAATTATTTAAATCTTTGTATTCTGTAATAACTGGTCCACAAATTACATCTGCTTCATATTTATTTAAACATTCATAATATTTAACTAACCAGTTTTTTTCAACTTTTTCATCATCATCTAAAGAAATTAAATAATCAAATTCTAATTTCTTTACCTCAGTTAAACATCTATTTCTTGCATTTACAATTCCAATATTCTCTTCATAATAGTATTTTGTTAAAATTTTATTTCTTTTTACTAAATCTTCTATTCTACTATCCCATAATTATCTACTATCAATATCTCAGCATTAAATTCTTCTTTCAGATTAATATTATTAATTGACTTTAACAGTTCTGATAATTTTTCATATCTTTTGTATGTACAAATACATATCAAAAACTTTTTCACAATTATTTCTCCTCATCCCTTAATATCTTTGCTTTATTTTCTTTGTAGGAACACCAACATTTACTGAATATTCTTCTACCTCACTATTCACCAAACTCATAGCCCCTACTACAGCTCCTGATTTAATTTTACTTCCCTTTAAAACAGTACAACCATTACCAATCCACACATCATCACCTATGAATATAGGTTTAGAAATTAAATTTTGTTCATTAATAAGTTTCGATTTTCTAATTCCATGATCTGAATCTATTATATAATTATTAGCAGCAATTAATCCATTATTCCCTATAATAATGGATTCATTTGAAAAAATAATTGTATTATTACCTATAGCAGTATTATCTCCAATGACTATTTTACCTTTTCCCCATAAAATTACACCTGAATGTATAGTAACATTTTCTCCTAAAGTAAGATCATCAATTCTAATATCTACCTTTCCAAGAATTCTCAAACCATTACCATATTTTGTTTTAGGTCTAAGATAAAATTTAATTCTAATAAAATTTAGTAATTTATTAATCAAGCTACTCACCTCATTTTAATAAACATCTCTATATCATCAAAACATTTGATATTTTCTTTTATCCATCTCTCTCCTTTGTCCCACCATTTAAATTCTTTTAAAAAATCTATGTGATTTTGATTAAATCTATATTTTATACATCTTGCTGGAGTCCCTACATTAATTGAATATGGTTGAATATCCCTTGTTACAATAGAATTTGCTCCAATAACTGCTCCATCTCCAATTTTTACCCCCTGTAAAATCTTTACCCCTTCACCTATCCAGACATCATTACCTATCTCTATAAAAATATCATCATATACAAATTTTAATCCAGAATAGCTAGATTTATTTACATATGAAAAGCCTCCTTCTTTGTTAACCGAATAAAAACATGGATGTGTACTTACAAATTTTTCAGTTGGATGACTCCCCATAATAAGTTTTACATTCGAAGCAATAGAACAATATTTCCCTATTTTTGTATTGTTAAGAATACAATTTTCTCCAAGATATGTTCCATAACCAACTATGCTTCTAGCGACATTACTCTTTCGTCCAATTTTATTATTTCCTTCAAAATTTGTTTTTTTATCGTAAAATGCTCTTTTTTCTAATAAAACATTATTTGGCAATCTATTTTTTTTAAATTTTCCAATAATTAATTTTAATTTCATCCAATTATCTCCTAACATTTTTTAGCAAATAGTAAGTTAATTCTTTCACTTCATTTATTTTTAAAATTAAACTAAAAGCAAAGTAACTTAAGCCTCCAATTAATATACTTAGTACAATTACCATAAACTCACCAACAACATCTACTAATGTAAGTCTTATAATCCAAACTATTAAGCTCATAAACAAAGAACTTATTATTACTTTTGTAAAACATTTAATTATGTCAACTAAATTAAAGACATCATATTTATTTTTAAAAGATTTCAAAAGCAAAATAGCTCCTAAAATGGTTGAAATACTTGTGCCTAAAGTAATACCAAAAACTCCCCATAAGTTTGAAAATATTATTGTTAAAATAATATTAATTATTACAGCAATCCCTCCATTTATTGCTGGAACTATAGTATTCTTTGTTGAATAAAATCCTTGTCCAATAATCTCTCTAATTGCTAGAAATGGTAATTGTATTACATTACCCAAAAAAGCCATTGCTACAAAATTAATATCATTATTGCTAAAGTTACCTCTTCCATATATAACAGAAACTAAGTCAGAACTTAAAATTATACAACCAAAAGATATTGGTACTAATAAAATTATCATATATTTACTCAATCCCTGAATAACTTTAATCCATTCAGATTTATCTTCACATAAAAATTTTTTAGACAATATAGGAGAAAAAATTGTAATAATACAACTTGATAAAATTCCATATATTATCATTATTATCTTATTTGAAAGTTCAATAGATGTAATAGAACCAACATCCAATGTTGACCCAATAATCTTATCTACCACTTGACTTATTTGTACTACAGATAAACCAATGGTTATTGGTATCATTGCTTTTATCATATAAAAATTCTTTTTTATATCCATTAAATATAAATTCAAACTTATATTTTATCTTCCTCATTTCAGGTAAAAGTATTACAAATTGCAAACAAAATCCAATAGTTGTAAGAAAGTTTACCACTTCAATACTGATTTTATATTTAAAAATAGTTAACATAATTATTAATGGTATATTAGTTATAATAACCATTAAGCTTACTCCTATAAATTTTTCCTTGCTTCTTAAAATAGCCGAATAAACACTACTTATAACCATGAACATTAAGTTAAATAATGAAACTTTAATTAGTGAATTTGCCAAGACTTGCGTTTCATAATCTAATCCTGGACCTATCATTTTTACTATTTCTTCTGAAAATAGATTACATATTATTAATACTGAGCTATTTATCAATAATAAAAATGTCAAAAAGACATTGGAAAAATTGTACGCCCCATCTAATCCATCTTCTTTTTCTACTTCATAAAAATTTGGAATAAAAGTTATTAATATTGCTGATGCACATACTGAATATAATATATTAGGTATTGATAAAGCTAAATTAAATGCATCTGTTTGTGCTGATATTCCAAATTGACTTGCAATTATCATTTCTTTTAAAAAAGATAAAATTTTTCCAACTAGAGTTAAAAACGTAAATATGATTGAAACTTTTAAAAATCTAGAATTCATTTTTCACCTCTTTATCAAAAGAAATAATATTTCTCCTATCGTTTAAAATATCACTTTCATCTATATACTTTTCTAAATAGTTTTCAAAATAACATAATGTTATTAAAATATATAATATTGAAGTACTATTCTCAAAATAAAAGCTTAATGGAAGACTTATCAAAATATAAACAATAGAAAGTTCTCCGTAGATAATTAAATTCTTTTTCTTAAACCTATAAATATATATAATCATTTTAAAAGCTATGGATAGAAATACACCAATTCCAATAACACCAAATGTAGCAATAAATCCTAAAACTCCGATATCATTTTGAAAAAATTTATAGTTTCTACCTAACATATCTAAACCAATATCTGTTTTATCACTATGAATTCCACAACCTAATAAAGGATATTCCTTAAATTGATTTAAGAAAAATTCCACTTCTCTCACTCTAACTCCTGAAGTCCCTGTATTCATTGATATTTCTTTAAATACTGAGTCTATCATTTTGTTGATATAACTATTACTATTAAATAGCATTGGTGTAAATGTTACAAATAAAACTGTTGCTACAATAAGACTCTTTGCAGTAAACTTGTTTCTTATAAACATAAAAATCTTATAGAAAATTAATATAAACAAAGGTATTATTATACTTCTACTTTGTCCAACAAAGACAATCTCAAGAATCATAATGAAAGAAAAAAATAAATACTTTTTTCTTTTAGTATATTTAAACCTTTCTAAAGATAAAAATAAAGAAAAAACAATTATAGTTATTCCAGTATAAAATCTGACAAAAGGATATTTTTCAAGATAATTCATATTAAATACTTGTATTTTAGTATAAAGTAATGATTGCATTAAATATAAAACTGAAAGAATAGTAGCAATTTTTATTACAAAATCTATTATTTCATCTGCGTTATCGTTATTAATTTTTAATCTTAAATAGAAATAATTTGCATACCAGAAATATCTTTTTGAAGCATCTACTCCTAGAAAAATTGATTGATTAGTAATACTATGAGCAATAAACACTTCTATAAGTACTATAATAAATATCATGATGATATTATTTCTAAAAAGGTATTTAACTTTTTTACCTTTAATAACAATTTCATAAAAACTACAAAATACTAATATAATAGTTAACAAGGTCATAAAAGCATTTGCATTAAAATTATCAAGCAAATAGAACATAGATTCATTTACCATTATAATTAAAAATATTGAGATTTTTGTATATCTCAACAGTATTGCTATCAATATAGGAATAAAGATAATTATTATATATTTATAGTCACTTATTACTATTGATGTA
>NZ_ASRV01000005.1 GCF_000401215.1 Clostridium sartagoforme AAU1
TTTAATACAATTATGTTAAACATAATATAAAATTTGTATAATTTTTTCTCGATTATATTTATTAATTTTAAGTTACCAATTGATATATCACATTTCTAAATGTATTTAATATTTATGAAAAATTATATATTCTTTTATAACTTAAAATAAATAACTTCTATAATTTAGAATAAAAATCAACAAATTCATCACTTAAAATTTCCCAATTAAAATAATTTGTTATTGCTTTATTCGCATTTTGACCAATTTTATCATTTTCTATATTATTTTCAATTAAATTTGACCAACTCTTTATATCATAATTATCTATAAGAAAACCATTATTAAAGTTATCTATAATTTGGTTCGGTCCTGGAGCTGTTTTAGCAAACACCTTACATTCATGGTACATAGCTTCCAAAATAGCCATCCCAAATATTTCAACCTCACTAGTATTTATAAAAACATCTGTAACCTTTAAATACTTATGAATCTCAGTATTTTTTATTTTTGGTATATATGAATATTTAATCTTATTTTCACTTTTACTTATTAATTTTTTAATATCTTCTCTTAATTCTCCATCACCAATAATTACAGGTTTGTAGTCTTCATTATTAGTAATCAAATTTTCAATTATGTTAAATGCCTCAATAGGTCTCTTATCCCTTGTTAGTCTACCTATATAAATAATTACTTTATCCCTACTATTAAAACCAAGTTGCTCTTTTAGTTGACTTTTTTCCTCTATAACTTTAGGGATACAAAATAAGTCTAACCCAACCGGTATAATTTTACAGTTATTTACTCCCATTTCTATTAACTGCTTAAAAATCTTATTATTTTTGGAAATTATATTCGATTTTTTATACCACATCAGATTTCTTTTAAGCAATAGCTTCATAATAAATTGTTTTATGTTCTTATTATTACTGTATAGAGAACCAATATAACAATAATATTTAATGTTATTTTTACGTAAAAATTTAATAAACTTAGGCGCAATTAACTGATTATCTACTGCTAAATGAACTATATCAATATTATATTCCAATATAAACTTAGGTGAGACAACACCATGAATTCCAATTTTTTTTGCTGGGACGTAAATAATACGTATCCCCTTTTCTATCTCTTGTACCTCAACATCACTAATTTCATTTTTATCTACAAGAAAAAATATATCCGTATCTATACCTTTAGTTTTCAACCCTCTCGCTAAACCAAGCTCTTGCAAGTTATAATATCCACTTTTCCCAGATTCACCACAATAAAGCCTAATAATTCCTATCTTCATAACTTCACCCTATTTTCTAAAACCTAAATGCTTAATATTCAAATATATAAACTTACTATTTGTAACTAAATATCTTTTAAATAATCTTTTAGGATCTTGAGCTAACCTAAACAACCATTCTAGATTATGCTTTTGCATCCATATAGGTGCCCTCTTTATTCTTTCAGCATAATAATCAAATCCTGCTCCAACACCTATCATTACCGAATTCACTTTATTTTTATGCTTATACATCCACTCTTCTTGCTTTGGTGCACCTAAACCTACCCATACGAAATCTGCATTTCTACTGTTTATCTCTTTTATAATTACTTTATCCTCCTCATCATTTAATTCCCTAAATGGTGGTGAAAATGCTCCTACCACTTCTAAATTAGGAAACTTATTTTTAATATTTTTTATTAAATTTTCTAAAGTTTCTTCTGTGCTACCATAAAAATAGTGTTTATATCCCTTTTCTTTTGATATTTTAAAAATCTCTCCCATTAAATCTGGCCCAGTTACTCTCTCCGCTTCATTAAATCCTCTTATTTTGCTAACTACAGATAAAGGACCACCATCTGGTAATGCTAAAACACCAAAATTTTGTATACTTTTATAGTGCTCATTTTCATATGCCATAACTGTAGTATGAACATTTGAAATACATATATAGTTACCTTTTAAATTTTGAATGTTACTTATAATAAACTTTATTGTTTCTCTCATATTTGTAACATTAATATTTACACCTAATATATTACAAGTTTTAAGATCAATTTCCATTTTATTATTTTCACAATAACTAGTTTCCATCAATGTCCCCCGATACTTTATTATAGATATTTACTAAAATTTTATAATTAATCTCGTCATTATAATCTCTACGATAATATTGTTTAGCTCCATTACTAAGTTTTCTTAGAAGTTCACTGTCCTCATTTAATCTTTTAACTGTTAAAGCTAACTTTATTGGATCATCATATTTAAACAATAAGCCATTTTCCTCATTTTCCACTATACATTCTAAATTTCCGATTGCACCTGCTATCACTGCTGTTCCAACAGAAAAGCTTTCTACAATTGTCATTGGAAACCCTTCATAACATTGAGATGGGACTATAATGGCTTTAGCTTTTCTAATTAAATTAATTACTTCACTCTTGTCTTTATATCCAACTAAATTTATATTGTTTAACTTTTTATTTGCAATAAACTTTCTTGCGCCTTCTAAATACGGTCCAGTCCCAACAATTATCAACTGCATGTTATCTAATTTTTCCCAAGATTGTAATAAAACTTCTATTCCTTTTAACCTATCTATTCTTCCAACATAAATAAAATAATCTTCCTTTAAGTATTTTTTACTAACTAAAGTTTCTTTCATAAAATTAGGTTTAACAAATATATTATTACTTTTAATTAATGTAGATAATTTCTCCCTATTATAATTAGTTAAAGCTATATATCCATCAACTTTTTTATAAGTTCCGATTAACCTATGGAAATATAAATTAAAAGCTGAAATAAAACTCTGAGTGATTGAATTTCTATAGCATTTATTCTTTATTGAATGATATAAATTCTTTTTCACACAGTCCTCGCATATTTTATTATTTCTTGTAAATGTTGCTCCTGGACATAGTAATCTAAAATTATGAACAGTTTGTACAACAGGTATCCCACTATGTCTAGCTGCATAATATACTGATGGACTTACTAATGGTAATGTATTATGAACATGAACAATATTTATATTTTTTTCTTTTATTATTTTTTTGACTTCCCTGTAAGTTTTAAAAGAGAAAACTGTTTCCAAAGGTAATATCAGTTTGCCTAACATACTTCTTTTTTTAATTTCATCATTATGTCTAGTATATAAAAATACATCATGATTATTTTCAATTAGTAAATTTTTTTCATTATCTACAACAGTATCTTCCCCACCTGGAATTTGATAATAATTATGAACTATTAAAACCTTTTGCTTCTTCATATTAATTCCTACCTACAACTTTTCAAGAACCAGTCATATGCTAATTTTATACCAGAATTCAAACTTACTTTATGCTTCCACCCTAATCTGTTCAATTTATCAACAGTAGTTAACTTTCTAGGTGTTCCATCTGGCATTTCAGTATTAAATACTAAATCACCTTCAAACCCAATAACTTTCTTGATTGTTTCAGCTAATTGTCTTATAGAAACTTCTTCTCCAGTCCCAATATTAATATGTTGTTCACCATTATAGTTTTCCATTAAAAACACACAAGCATCAGCCATATCATCAACATACAAAAACTCTCTAAGTGGTGTCCCTGTACCCCATACCTCCACAACTTTACTATTATTTACTTTAGCTTCATGGAACTTTCTTATTAATGCAGGTAATACATGAGAATTTTTCAAATCAAAATTATCATTTGGTCCATAAAGATTAGTTGGCATGCAGCTTATAAAGTTATCTCCATATTGTCTTTTGAAAAATTTACACATTTCAAGACCAGCAATTTTAGCTACTGCATACGCTTCATTAGTTTCTTCTAATAATCCTGTTAATAAATATTCTTCTTTTATTGGTTGTGGTGCCATTTTAGGATATATACAAGTACTTCCTAAAAATAGAAGCTTTTTTATTTTAAAATCATGTGCTGCTTTTATAACATTATTTTGAATCATTAGATTTTCATATATAAACTCTGCTGGATATATATTATTTGCATTAATTCCACCAACCTTAGCTGCGGCTAAGAATACATACTCTGGCTTTTCTTCTTCAAAAAATTTTCTTACTTCATTTTGATTAGTTAAATCTAATTCCTTATGAGTTCTAAAAATTATATTTGTAAATCCTTTTGATTGTAAGCTTCTTACTATTGCAGATCCAACTAAACCTCTATGACCTGCAACATAAATTTTACTATCCTTATTCATACTTAATCCTCACTTTCACAATTATAAACAGTTTACATCATAATTAAATCGTTATAATTTAAACTATTTATAATGGAAGGCTAAAAAGCCTGTCCATTATAAAAACAAATTTACTTTGTTGCAGCTACTTCTTGATTAGCCAAGAATTCTTGTACGCTAACACCTACGATTTCCTTCATATCAGCATCAACCATCATTGAAACTAAACCTCTAAAACTTACTTTTCTTTCCCATCCTAATTCTTTTTCTGCCTTAGTGCAGTCCCCCCATAAAAGTTCAACTTCTGCTGGTCTAAAGTATCTTGAATTAACATCTACCATTAGCTTACCTGTAGCTTTGTCATATCCTTTTTCATCTACTCCTGTTCCCTTCCACTCAATTTCAATTCCTACTTCAGCAAATGCAAGCTCAACAAACTCTCTTACTGTATGAGTTTCATTAGTTGCAAGAACATAATCTTGAGGCTTTTCTTGTTGAAGTATTAACCACATTCCGTAAACATAATCTCCTGCAAATCCCCAGTCTCTTTTAGCATCCATATTACCTAAAGACAATTTTTCTTGTTTTCCAGCCATTATTGAAGCAACTGCTCTTGTAATCTTTCTAGTAACAAAAGTTTCTCCTCTTCTTGGAGATTCATGGTTAAATAAAATTCCATTACAAGCAAACATGTCATAAGATTCTCTGTAATTTACAGTTATCCAATATGAATAAAGCTTTGCAACTCCATATGGACTCTTCGGATAGAATGGAGTTCTCTCACTTTGTGGAGCTGTATCTGGAAGTCCACCAAATAATTCTGAAGTTGAAGCTTGATAAAATTTACACTTAACTCCACTTTCTCTTATAGCATCTAATAATCTTAAAGTACCAGTTCCTGTAGCTTCTGCAGTATATTCTGGAACTTCAAAGGATACTGCGACATGAGATTGTGCTGCTAAATTATATATTTCAACTGGCTTAATTTTCTCTATTAATCTATTCAAATTTGATGAATCCGTTAAGTCTCCATAGTGCAGAAACAATTCCTTATTCCCAATTTCAGGATCTTCAAATAAATGATCTATTCTTGAAGTATTTATAGTTGAATGCCTTCTAACTATCCCATGTACTTCATATCCCTTTTCTAATAATAATTCTGCCAAATATGATCCATCTTGTCCTGTTATACCTGTAATTAAAGCAACTTTTTTCATTTTACTATTTCCTCCATCAAACTTAAAATTTATATTATATTCTTTAGCTCTTTTACATTAGCTACATTATTTTTATTGCCAATTATAATTTTACCTTCATTTTGAATTACATAAATATTACTTAATCCATCTATTAAAACTTTATTTTCATTAGATACAATTAAATTGTTCTCTGCATTTAAAGCTTTATGAGATCCTAATATAATATTTCCATACTTATCACTTTCTCTATACCTCTCTAGCGCCTCCCAGCTTCCAACATCATCCCAACCAAAGTTACTTGGAATCACGTACACATCTTTAGATTTCTCTAAAACTGAATAATCTATAGATATAGCTTCTGTTTTATTATAATTTTTATTTATTAAGTTTTGTAAATTTTCTTCTTTTATCTCTTTAATTGGATAAAGTGCTTTGTATGTATCTTTAGAGTATATACTTATTTGATTTATTATATTGTTTATGCTCCAAATAAACATTCCGCCATTCCAAAGATAAGAACCTTCTCTTAAATACCTTTTGGCAGTTTCTTTGTCTGGCTTTTCTACAAAAGTATCAACTTTCATAACTCTAAAATCATTAGATTTTAATTTATTATATCCATATTTTATATATCCATAACCAGTTTCTGCTCTAGTTGGATTCATTCCTAATGTTACTATTGCCTTATCATTTTTATTTACAAAGTTATCTGCTGCTAAAAGTGTATTTCTAAATTCCTCTTCATCTTCAATTAAGTGATCCGAAGGTAATACTACCATATTTACATTTTTATAATATCTTTCTATAATAATTGCAGATAAGGTTATACATGGTGTTGTATTTCTTCCTTCTGGTTCAACTATTATATTTCTATCATCTATTTCTGGTAATTGCTCTTTTACCAAAGAAACATATTTTTCTCCAGTACATATAAATATTCTGTCTATTGGTATAATCGGTTTAATTCTATCTACTGTCATTTGAATCATCGTCTTATCACCTATTAAATTTAAAAATTGTTTAGGCCTTTCTTCAGTTGATAAAGGCCAAAACCTTGTTCCTTTACCACCTGCCATTATTAACGCAGTTAACATAGCATCTCCCCTCCTCTTCTAACAAGCATTTTCATCTCCAAGCAGCACTGTAGCTGTCTTTAATATTAATTTTAAATCTAGCCAAAAGCTTCTATCATTTACATACTGTAAATCAAGTTTCATCCAATCTTCAAAGTCTATATTGTTTCTTCCTGAAACCTGCCAGTAGCATGTAAGTCCTGGCTTTACACTTAATCTTTTAAGCATCCATGGTTCAAATTTTGATACTTCTTTTGGGAGACTTGGCCTAGGACCTACTAAGCTCATTTCTCCTTTTAACACATTTATTAATTGTGGAAGTTCATCTATACTTGTTTTTCTTATAAACTTTCCTACTTTAGTAACTCTAGGATCGTTTTTCATTTTAAACATAGGCCCAGACATTTCATTTTTCTTTGCTAACTTTTCTTTTAATTCTTCAGCATTTTGCACCATGGATCTAAATTTATACATTTTAAATTCTTTTTTATTTAATCCAATGCGCTTTTGTGAAAATATTGCTGGTCCTTTTGATTCTAGTTTTATTAAAATAGCCACAATTAACAAAATAGGGCTTAGAATTATTAATCCCAATGTCGACGCTATAATATCTAAAGCTCTTTTAGCTATATTGTACAGAGCACTTTCTTTTCTTTCAATTACTATTATTTCCTGTTCATTGATTTGAAGTCTTTCCATTATTAATTCTCAACCCCTTTTCCCTTTCATATATAATAATATTTATTTTGTTTATACTTTATTAAATATCCCAAACAACCCTTTTTTCTCTTTAATTAAATTTCCTTCATATTTTATTTCTTTATTAATTAAAAGATTTTCCCCTGAATCTAATAAGTAATTAAAGTACTTTTTATCTAAACTTTTTATAGCTTGTACTCCATTTGCCATATTAGGGTTTCTTTGTGTATCTCTATGAGCATCTGAGCCTATAAAACTATAAATTTTATTTTTCATATAGCTTTCTGCATTTTTTTGTACTTCTTTTCCAAACTCTCCTGTAATACTTCCAAGGTTTAGCTGAAAAAGAAAACCTTCTTTTATAAATTCATTAATTAAAGAAGGACTTTTTATAAACTTTCTATATCTTTCTGGATGAGCTATAACAGGTACTATTCCTTTAAGCTGCAGCTCATATATATTTTCAATAGCTTCTTTACTAGAAAAATCCCTCATGTTAAATTCAATAAGCATGTATCTTGAATTATTTATTGTTCCTATATATCCATTATTATAATTTTCTAATATATTTGATGTGTAATATACTTCTTGTCCGCAATATATATCAATATTTAGATTTTCTTCTTTTGCTAAGCTTCTTACAAGCTCTGCCTTTTCCTTCACTTCTTCTCTAGGTACTTCAAAATACCCTGGCATATAATGAGGAGTTAAAACTAGCTTAGTAGTTCCCCCTAAGACAGCTTGCCTTAGCATATTCAAAGTCATTTCCCTAGACTTTGACCCATCATCAATTCCATATATTAAATGAGAGTGTAAATCCACCATTTAAAAACCCCCTTTTTTTCAGTTCACAGTCTTATTCAGTTCACAGTTCACAATTCACAG
>NZ_ASRV01000006.1 GCF_000401215.1 Clostridium sartagoforme AAU1
CTAAACTCCGTAGGAGTTTATTCCTTAAACTGTGCACTGTGAACTGTGCACTCTTAACTTACTGTGAACTGTGCACTCTTAACTTACTTTGAACTGTTCCCTGTTTTTACTTTTCTCCGTAATAGTAATAGTATTTATTTCTACTATTGTCTAATCCATTTAAAACTGTTCCTATAACATCTGCATTTACTTTTTTTAATAAATTAATTGCATTTTGAACTGAGTCTTTTTTTGTTCTTTCCGCTCTTACTACTAAAATTGTTCCATCTGCTTTTGTTGCTAGTATTTGTGAGTCTGTAACAGCTTGAACTGGTGGTGTATCTAGTATTATATAATCAAAGTTTTGCTTTAATGTGTCTAGCAATGCTGTCATTGCCTTTGATGAAAGCATTTCTGATGGATTTGGCGGTATTTTACCAGATGTCAATATTACTAAATTGTTGTTATATCTATGCATTGCTGTAACTAATTCTTCTTTTCCTATCATTACATCTGACAAACCTACTATGTTTGAAATTTTAAACTTTTTATGTAGTGATGGTTTTCTTAAATCACAGTCTACTAATATTACTTTTTTTTCTCCTTGAGCTAAACATAAAGCAAGATTTCCAGCTGTAGTTGATTTTCCTTCAGTTGGCTCTGAACTTGTAACCATTATTACTTTATATTCTTTATCAAAGGATGAATATTGTATATTTGTTCTTAAGGTTCTATAACTTTCTGCTGCTATAGATTTTGGTTCTTTTTCTACTATAAACATATTATCCTCCTAAACTTCCTTTACTGTAGGTATTACACCAATTACTGGAATGTCTAATTCTCTTTCTAATTGATCTTTTGATTTAAAGGTATTATCTAAGAATTCTAATAGGAAGGCTAATCCTATACTTACCATTAATCCAAGTAAGAATGCTATTGCAATATTCATTTTCTTATTAGGACTAACTGGTTTTTCTGGTAATTGAACCTCTTCTATAGTTTTTATATTTCCATTTGGAACTAATTCTTTTGATGTTCTTATAAATTCATCTGTTAGTTCTTGTATAACTACCTTTGATTCTTGAGGATTATTGCTTTTATATTTAATTTGTAGTATTTGTGTATCTGTAACAGGTGATACTGTTAAATTTGCTAAAACATCTTCTGGTTTTAACTCAAGGCTTGTACCCTGCAAACTTCTTGATACTAAATCTTTTGTTTTTATTGCCTCTGAGTAAGTTTTCATAAGCTTTTGGTACATAAGTACATCATTTTGGTTATATGCTTGATTATCCCCTTCATCTTTACCTATAAAAACTTTTGTACTTGCTTCATATTTAGGTTTTATTACAAAGAAACTTAATGCTGCTGAAATTATAGTAGCTATTAATGTAACTGTAACTATCATTAACCATCTTTTCTTTAAAGCTTCAAATAATTCATCTAATCTTATTACTTGTTCTTCCACTGAAATTTCCTCCCAATATATAATTACGCTTTCAGCTTATTATATCATTAACAGACATAATTTTTATACCCTTAATTTCATTTTTAATAAATTTTATATTATTATTAAATTTTATATTTAATCATTAGTAATTTAATTTTTGCAAGAAATTTGTATATGTTTTTCAAGAACAATACAAAATTATAGCACAAATTTATATTATTGTTTTACTTTTTTAGCGACAATTTTTCTCTATATTTAAACACAATTTATATATTCGACATTTATTTAAAATTCACAAATTTTTTATTTATAATATCATATTTTTGTTTATTTATTTAAAATTTAATTATATTTTTCATAGAAATTTATGTGTTTTTTAGAATATTTTTTTATAAATATTTTTTTGCACCAATAAAATTCTATAAATTTTAATTAAATTATTTAATTAAAATGATGTTATTAAAAAAATAACATATGTAATCCTATGTTAACTTAAATTGTAGTATTTTTAATTTCATTTAACGCTATAATAATATTTGTATATATTTGTCGTTTCATATAATATCTATTTTTCAACTTATTTTCTATCAATATTATTTTTTGTATAAATATTCCTTTTAATTAATAATTATGCATAATTTTGAGTGTAAAATAAGATACTCAGATAATATCTGAATATCTTATCTAAAAAGCCATTTTTCTTCTTTTTTGAACTTTTTAAGACTCTTTTTACTCTTACTCCATCTGGCTTTAAAATAAATAAACTTTTTTTACTTAAATCTTCAATTTGTTCATCTATATACTGTGCTTCTATTTTTTCTTCAAAACCAATAAATTGGTACACATTTTTTTTCATTAATGCTTTTGCTGTTTTTTGAATTTTTTTACCATACACACCTTTTAGACTTGCTGGATCTAATTGAAATAAACATTCTTCATCAATAAGCTTGTCTATTTTCTTACTATTTTCTGTTATTTCATTTATTTTTTCTGGACTAACTATTATAGGAGTTAAATTACGCAGTTTATATTCAAAAATAATTTCTAAAAGTTCATCTATTTTATTTGATTCTTCTACATCAAGCAATATATAGTTAGTTTTATTTACACTGCCTAACTTTCCATTCATATATTCTTTTACATTTTCATAATTATCCCTTAGTAAATTAGCAGAATATAACTTTAAATCTATTCCCTTAGCTTCTATATAATTATTTAGTTCTTCTACTATATTGTTAACTTCTTCTATATTACTTTTACTTTCTTCATCATAGTAGGCTGGCGCTAAAACTAATCTCTTTATATTTAGTTTTTCTGCTTCATCTATTTTTTTAAGTAAAGTTGTTGATTTAAATTCGCCTTGCCTAACCAATTCCTTAAAAATCAAATTTGCAAATACCATTTTATCCCTCATTCCATACATTATGTTTTAATTATAAATACAAAAATTTAATTAGACCAGACTTTTGTTTCTACAGTTTTTGACAACTAAATAGTAATTTTATGTATTTCCCGTGATAAATCAGTAAAATTCCTTATAACTTTATTTTTATCTGAACATTTATTGGACTCTTTAATTTGTATTTTAGTAATATTAATTTCAAGTATCTAAATAAATGCATTTTTTGTATTTTTTTAAATAAAAATTTTTTATATTTTTTTCTCAATTTTTATATTTTAAGGGTATTTATTAATGAAAATATTTTTATTTATGGAGGAAAGAGAGATATGAAAGATTTATTAAAAAGAGCAAAAGGTAATGATTCTTCGGCTAAAGAAGAAATAATAAAAATGTATTATCCATTAATAATTAAAGAATCTAAAATAATTTATTTAAAAAATAAGTCATTTGAAGATATTGTTCAAATTGGAATATTAAACTTACTTCATGCCATAGATAAATTTGATTTAACTAGAGATGTAGGTAAATTCCCTTCTTATGCCCTTTGGGCTATTAAAAATGGCTATAGATATCTTTGTAGAAATGAAATACGCTATAATGATGAGATTAGTTTAAATAATAAAACTGATAACGACTTTGAATTAGGGTTAAATATAGTTGACGAAAGTATTAATATTGAAGAAAAAGTTCTTAATGATATTTTATATGAAGAACTTTACCTAGCCTTAGAAAAACTTGACTATGAAGAAAGAGAAATAATAGAGTTTTTATATATTTCTAATAATAAACCAAATCTATCAAAATTCTCTGTTCTTAAAGGAAAAGATTACTACTATTGCAGCTGTTTGAAAAAGAGAGCGCTTAAAAAGCTGAAAGCTTTTGTCAGTTCACAGTTCACAGGGCACAGTTCACAGTTTTAGAGTACTTCACAGGGCACAGTTCACAAGTTTAAGCAGTGCACAAGTCACAGTTCACAGTTCTATAGTAGTGTGAGTGGAATAGTTATCTGTCCTATTTAGTTGACAACTTATATCTTGGCTTTAATTATTAGTTAAATTTATGATTTTCCTGAATAAATATTTCACTTTCTGTTAAGTATTTAATTAAAAGTTCTTCATTAGGAGGATCCCCTATTATGAGTAATAGTATAATAAAAACAAAATCTTATGATTTCGCCCGTAATATTATTAGATTATACAAGGAATTGTCTATAAATAAAAAGGAATATGTTTTATCTAAACAACTACTACGTTCTGGTACTAGTATTGGTGCTAATGTTAAAGAAGCATTAAGAGGTCAGTCAAGAAGGGATTTTCTATCGAAAATGAATATAGCTTTAAAAGAAGCAGATGAAACCGAATATTGGATAGAATTATTAATTGATGAAAATTATATAGATATTCAAAGTGGAGAAAAGATACTTAATCAATGTCAAGAAATATGCAAGATATTAAATTCAATAGTTAGAACAGTTAGTACTACAACCTAAAAAAGATTGCACAAGCAATCTTTTTTATTATAAATAACTTTCAATTGTGAAATATCCACTATGAACTAGATATAACTGTGAATTGTGAACTGTGCACTGTGAACTAAATAAGCTGTGAACTAAATATAACTGTGAATTGTGAACTGTGCACTGTGAACTAAATAAGCTATGGACTAAATTAATCATTAATTACTAATTGCTGCTTTAATTTTTCCATAACTTTGTCTCTCATATATCTTACCTTATAATATTCAAGCTTTAAATTTTCTGCATAAGCTTTTAGGGTATTTCCCTCCACATAAATTGAGTTAAGTAAAGCTTTTTCTTCTGAATTAAGTTGTTCTATAGCTTTGAATAAGTTGTTATTTAGTTCTTTTTTAATATAGTCTTCTGATATATTTACATCTTCATCTATAATTTCTTTTATTTGTATTGAGTTTGCTATTGAATTGTTTAACTTATTTTCATAATATCTTTTGCTTGCTTTTTCTATTTCTTTATTCATTTGATTTTTAATACTCTTTTGCACATAAGATGGAAAAGAATTGCTTAAATCAACATTAAACTTATCTATTGCTTTTATTATTGTAAGTCTTGCTATTTGCCTTATATCTTCTGATTCATATCCATATATATAGTAACTAATTGATGTTTTATAAACTAATGGTTCAAATTCTTTTAGTATTTTCTCCACTGCTTCTTTATCACCTTGTTTAGCTTTTAATATTAAATTTATCATAAATTATCCCCTCCAAAAACTTTATATTTTAATTATAGCAAACATATGTTCTAGGGGCTATAATTTATTATCGCAAGTTTTGACATGAAAGTTTTTAACCTTGAAATTTTTATTTTTAAGCTTTATGTATTATACTATATATAACAATTAATAATTCACAGTTAACAATTAGCAACTAATAATCAATAGTTAAATATTTTTAACTTATTGATATGTAATTGTTAATTGGCTTTTGGAGGAAATTATTTATGAATCAGAAAATCAAATTAATTTGCATTGATATGGATGGTACTTTACTAAATAGTAACCATGAGATTAGTGAAAGAAACAAGGAAACATTAAGACAAGCAAAAAAGCTTGGCGTTAATATTGCAATTACTACTGGCAGACTTTTTGGATCTGCAAGATATTATTCTAATTTAATTGGAATTGAAAATACTCCTGTTATAGCTTCTAATGGAGCTTATATAAAAACTAATTATGAAGATATTCCTATTTTAGAAAATTCTATTCCCAAGGAAATTGCTATTGAAATATATAAAATTATTAAAAAGCATAATTTAAAAATCAACTTTAATAGTTGGGATACTCTTATGAGGGAAGATGAAGTTCCTGATGATCATGCTTATACTATCATGAATAAACAGCTTCCTGAAGATAAGAAGGTTAAGTTTATTATAAATAGTGATTTTATATCTGCTATAGAAAGTTTTGATGGGAAAATCCTTAAGGGTATTGTAATTGAGAGAGAAAATTTAGATAATCTATGGGCTGCTAAAGATGAGCTTAAAGAAATATTTGGTGATAAACTTCATGTTGTTAGTTCTGGTACTGATAATATTGAAATTATGATTGGAACTACATCTAAAGGAAATGCCGTTGCACATTTAGCTGATATTCTTAATGTAAATGCAGAAGAAGTTATGTGTATAGGTGATTCTGAAAATGATATTTCAATGCTTAAATTTGCAGGTATTGGAGTTGCTATGGGAAATGGTCTTCAAATGGTAAAAGACATTGCTGACTACATTACTGATACTAATGATAATGATGGTGTTGCTAAGGCAGTTGAGAAATTTATTTTAAGCTAATACTCTAAACTTTAAAGGTGTTAATTCATTTTATTGAGTTAACACCTATTTTTTTATATAAAAAACTATAAAAGATAAAGATGTACTCTAGATCTTCTATAGTTCTTTAAAGTTATAATAGTTTTCTATTATAGCTTATAAATCTTTCCTCTATTATTAATAACTTCTTTTGTTGCATTTCTTGTATCGTAAACAACTTTAGCTCTATCTACTATTTCTTCATAATCATAAACGCTATGGCCTGTTGTTATAACTACCATATCAGATTCATCTATAACTTCTTTCCAATCTACTGAATAGTAAGTTTTACCTTTATATTTTGCTGTATCGCAGAAAGGATCGTTAACTATAACTTCAGCACCATTCTTCTCTAATAATTCTATAACTTTAAATGATGGTGATTCTCTATAGTCATCAATATCGTTCTTATATGCTAAGCCCATAACTAATACTTTTGATCCATTTAAAGCTTTCTTTTGTTTATTTAATATCTTCATAATATTTTCTAAGACAAAATCAGGCATAGAATCATTGATGATTCCTGATGTTTCTATAAGTTTAGTATGATAGTCATACTCTTTCGCCTTCCACTCTAAGTAGAACGGATCTAATGGAATACAGTGTCCACCAAGTCCTGGACCTGGGTAAAATGGCATAAATCCATATGGCTTAGTTTTAGCAGCATCTATAACTTCCCATACATCTATTCCCATTCTATTACAAAGAATAGCCATTTCATTTGCTAAACCTATATTTATATTTCTAAATGTATTTTCTAAAATCTTTTCCATTTCAGCTACTGCTGGTGAAGAAACTTTATGGATATCTCCTTCTAATACATTTTCATATAAAGCCGCTGCTATTTCTGTACATTCTTCAGTACATCCACCAACTACCTTTGGAGTATTTTTAGTGTTGTAACTCTTATTACCTGGATCTACTCTTTCTGGAGAAAAGGCCAAGAAGAAATCTTCTCCACACTTTAAGCCACTTTCTTCTAATATTGGTTTAAGTACTTCTTCAGTTGTTCCTGGATAAGTAGTACTTTCTAATATTACTATCATGCCTTTGTGTAAATATTTTGCAACATCCTTTGTTGAATTTACAACGTATGATAAATCTGGTTGCTTATATAAATCAAGTGGAGTTGGTACGCAAATACATACTGTATCTACATCTTTTATAAAGCTAAAATCTGTAGTTGCCTTTAAAAGACCTTTTTCTGTTAATTCTTTTAATTCAGCATCTACAACATCTCCAATATAGTTTTGGCCATTATTAACCATTTCTACCTTTTGGTCTTGAACATCAAAACCTATTGTTTGATATCCTGCATTTGCTTTTTCAACTGCCAAAGGTAATCCAACATAACCTAATCCTACTACACCAACTTTTGCAGTTTTATTATTTATTTTTTGTAATAATTCATCCTTTAAAACTGACATTAATATTCCTCCCTTTATTCAGTTCACAGTGCACAGTTTCATTCAGTTCACAGTGCTCAGTGCACAATTCACAATCTTATTTAGTCCACAGCTTTATTCAGTTCACAGTGTTCAGTGCACAATTCACAGCTTTATTCAGTTCACAGTTTCATTCAGTTCACAGTGTTCAGTGCACAATTCACAGTTTTATTTAGTTCAAAGTTTTAATTACGCGACGAATTCATAATTTTAAAAACTACGTAGTAGTTTTATCCATAACTGTGAACTGTGAATCGTGAACTGTGAACTATAAAAATTGCATAGCAATTTCTTATTTTAAGTTTTGTATTATATAATCAACTTGTTCTTTAGTTAATTCTGGATATACAGGTATAGCAAAGGTTCTATGTGATAAATATTCTGATACTGGCATATCTCCTTCTTTATATCCTAAGTTCTTATAAACTTTTTGAAGATGTAATGGTACTGGATAGTAAACTCCTGTGGCAATTCCTGCTTCTTTTAGCTTAGCTAAAACTTCTTCTCTATTTTCACTTTGTAATATATACATGTGATATACATGTTCATTACAATCTTTTGCTATTGGTGTTACTAAATCACTATTCTGTAAAGCTTTGTTATAAAGCTCAACTATTTCTCTTCTCTTTGAATTCCAACTATCTATTTCTTTTAACTTCACACTTAAAATAGCTGCTTGAATTGCATCTAGCCTAGAATTATATCCTATCAAATAGTTGTAGTACTTAAGAGGATTATAAACAGTGTCATTTGCTCCTTCAGCAGTTTTTACTTCTTCTTCTATATTATTTAAAAGATTATATGCTTTTTGACCATTTTCTCCACTACCATGAGTTCTTAATGCTCTTATTATAGTAGCTATTTCATCATTATCTGTAACTATTATTCCACCGTCACCAGCACAGCCTAGATTTTTTGTTGGGAAAAATGAGAAACAAGCAACGTCTCCTAATGTTCCTATTTTTCTTCCTTTATATTTCCCTCCTACGGCTTGGCAAGCATCTTCTATAACATATAAATTATGCTTTTTAGCAATTTCATTTATTTCATCCATATCTGCACTTTGACCAAATATATGTACAGGCATTATGGCTTTGGTTTTTGATGTTATTTTTTCTTCTATTTTTGTTACATCTATATTGAAAGTTTCTTTATCTACGTCTACAAAAACCGGAGTTGCTCCTACTGCTGAAATAGTTTCTGCTGTTGCAAAGAAAGTAAATGGAGTTGTTATTACTTCATCTCCTTCTCCTATTCCCATTGCTTTAAGAGATATTACTAAAGCATCTGTCCCATTTCCAACTGATATTGCATGTTTAACTCCTATAAAGTTTGCAAAATCTTTTTCAAAGTCTATTACTGTTTTTCCCATTATATAATTAGCTGAGGACAACACACCTAAAGCTGCTTTGTCTAATTTCTCTGCTAATGAATTGTATTGCGCTTGTAAGTCTATTAAAGGTATATTCATTGTTATACGCTCCCTTATATTCTAATTTAAATATAAAACTAATATTAATATTTTACCACAATTATTGTCATATACAAACTTTTTTAATTTAAATTCTTAGACTATTATCGATTTAAATGTTAAAATTAATTTAATTGTTATATTTTTAAATCTTAAATATTTAAATGCTTTATATACACAAATTTATTAATGGAGGAGTACATGTTTATGGTTGATATAATTACAAATAAATTTTATATTAAATTATGTTATATCTTTATAGGAATTTCCTTTGCAACTGTTATATCTGATTTTCCCTTATTTAATTTACTTAATAAGGTGATATTGTTTATGGCTTTAGTTTTTATGGTATTAAGTTTACTAGAAAAACTTATTTTTAAAAGAAGAAAGCTTTATTCTTTTGAAATCTTTCTTTATCTTTTTTTGATATTGACTTTAGTATTAAATCTTACTCAATATAAACTAAATGGTAACTTAAAAGTTTGGTTAATTGATCTTATGATCATGACAGTTATATTTTCTATTGATACTTATAAAAACAAAAGTACATTAGTAAAGGAGTTGAATATAATATCATATTTTTATGCTTCAATAACTTTTATTATTTCTTTGATTTCTTTAGTAATGATTTTTGCAAATAAAGTAATAACTGTTGATTTAGGTATTAAAGATAATGCTCCTTTAATATTAACTTATAAGGGTCTTTTTAAGAATGAAAACTCTTTTGGTATAGCTGCTATTCTATCTCTTCTAATAACTTTATATTTACTTTATCAATATAAAAATAAATATGTAAAATTTTTTTATATTCAAATATATTAATACAAGCTATTTCAATGATTATTAGTGGAGCTAGAAGTGCTTATTTCCCAGTTTTAGCCCTAATATTTATATTCTTATTATATAAATTTAAGAATATCTATGTAAGAATATCTTTAATATTATTTCCTATTCTTATTTCAATAGTTTCTTTCTTTGCTCTGCCAGATAATATAATTCATAAAATACTAACCGGTAGAGAATACTTATGGAGAACTGCCTTTAGACTTTTAAAAGTAGTACCTTTTTCTGGTGTAGGTTATGTTAATAAAGTTGGAAGATTAAAAGATTTAAGAATAACTTATTTACAGGGGTTAGATTTTGGAGGATTGCATAATATATTTTTTGAGATATCTTGTGTTAATGGAATTCCAGCAACAATTTTATTTATACTTTTCATCGTCTTTTTATTTATCTTCTCAATAAGAAAATTAGATAAATTATATTTTGGAGATAAAATTAAATATGGATATATTTTTGCTTTATGCTTAGGTATAGTTTTGATAAATCTTATGGAAAGTAGCTTAGTTTATATAATAAGCTTTATATCTATAATTTTTTGGATTTATTCTGGCTATCTTATAGCTATTTTAGATAAAGAGTAACTATCCAGTTTCTATATTTACCAAATATATATCTTTATAATATTAAATTTCATATACTAAAAGCTAAGTAGGTATAATTACTATTATTAGTATTTCAATTATACCTACTTAGCTTTTTACTTATTTTCTATTTATACCTTCACTCTTTTATATTTTATATATTCATAATATTTTTAACTTCTTTTACTAGTTCAACTGCAATATACTCTACATCGCTTAATTCTAATGTACTATAAACAGGTAGACTAATTTCGTTTTCGTATTGTGCATATGCATTAGGATAATCTTCTATTTTATAGCCTAAATTTTTATAAAGTGTAAACATTGGCAGTGGCTTAAAATGAACATTTGTTGCTATTCCTTTTTCAGCCAATCTTTGAATAAGTAAATTTCTTTTTTCTTCATTGAAGCCTTTAATTCTTAATGGGTATAAATGATATGAGCTTTCTGTACCTTCTCCATATTCTGTAACTGGTATTATGGAAAAGTCTTCTTTTTCTAAAATTCTTGTATATATATTAAATATTTCTTTTCTATACTTTAGCATATCTTCATATCTTGTTAACTGAACTCTACCAATTGCAGCATTTATATCAGTCATATTAAATTTAAATCCATCTGTGACTATATCATAGTCCCAAGCTCCGGCTTTCATCTTTGATAATGCATCTTTTGATTGTCCATGTAATGAAGTGAATTTAAAGTCTTGGAATAAATTTTCTCTTCCTTTAAAATTATTATCATTATATGTTATTGCTCCGCCTTCTGCTGTTGTAAAATTCTTAACTGCATGGAATGAGAAGGTATGAAAATCACATTGTGCTCCAACTCTTTCGCCTTTATATTTTGCTCCAAAGGCATGAGCTGAATCAACTATTATAATTATATCTTCTCTATTTTTTTCTTTTAAAACTTCTTTAATTCTATCATAATCACAAGGTATTCCAGCAAAATCTACAGGCATAATTACCTTTGTTTTTTCTGTTATTAAATCACCAATTTTATCATAATCTATAAAAAAGGAGTCTTTAGCTACATCACAAAAAATAGGCTTTATACCTCTATGAACTGCTACACTAGCTGTTGCTGTGTATGTATATGGAGTAGTTATTATTTCATCGCCTTCTTTAATATCGAAAACTTTCAGTATAAGCTCCATTGCTGCTGTTGCACTATTTAATGCTACCGCTTTATTTGCTTCACAATATTGTGCTAATTCTTCTTCAAATTTAGCAAGTGTTGGTCCTGATGTTATCCATCCTGATCTTAAAACTTCTACTACTGCATTAATTTCTGCTTCAGTTATATCTGGAGGAGAAAATGGTATCTTTTTTACATTATCCATTATTTTCAACCCTTTCACAATTTTAATCAGTATATTTTCAATTATATATTTATACATATTAAAGTTCAAGATAATATATTTAAAGTTATGTATAATAAAAGAAGGCTCGAAAACTTAAGTATATCTAACCTTCTTTTACATTAAATTTAATTTTAGTATTTTAATTATATTATTGTACTCTACTTAATAGATTTCTTAAATCATTCATAACATTCTTAGAAACTATTCCACCCACCTGAATAATTGTGTTAGTTGCTTTTTTGTTTAATACTGATTTTTGAATACTATTAAGAGTGCCTTCTGATATTACTACTGGTGATTCATTTACTGCTGCAACCGGACCTGAAGTCAATGCATCTGCTAGCTCTAAACCTTCCGTTACATACACCTTGTCCACTATATCTCCATAGAACTTTTCTACAACTTTTGCGTTTGTTTCATATCTGTTTGCTCCACCTAATCTATTACCAGAAATATTTTGTTTAGTCATTGAATTTATTTGATTTAATATATTGTTACTTAATACGCCTTCTCCACCTATTAAATATGCAGTATTTAAATCTTCTGACTTTATCCAGCTATTCACATTGCTTGGAATGTTATTTGATTCTACTAATATTATAGGCATTTTATCTCTACCTGATACTGGTGCTATTGACATTGAATCTGCTTCTCCATATCCATTTGCTATAACCACATTTTCTATATCATAAAGATTTTGATCAATGTATTTAGCAACTTGAAGAGCTGTTTCGTATCTATTTATTCCACCTAATCTTGTAATTTTACTAATACCTAAATTACGTAATTGGCTTTCAACGGCTGAAGTTACTACTCCTGTTCCACCAACTATTATTGCATTTTTTGCTCCAATTCTTTTTATCTCATTTTGAGTTGCTGATGGAATTGAACTAGTTTCAACTAATAATAAAGGTCCTTTATAATACGAAGCAATTGGAGTAGCTGCTAATCCGTCTGGTATAGCATAACCATTTGAAATAACAACTGTTTCTGCTGAATTAAATGAACTCTTACTTAACTCTACAGCTGTTGCATATCTGTTTATTCCAGATTTAACTTCAATAGGTGGTAAGTATTCATTTGTCATACTCACATTACTTGCTAAGATATATCCTCTATCATTCCAGTTATAGTTTCCATGATACTTATTATCAGTACCACCTTTCCCTACTGGCGTATTTCTTTCTGGATATACTTCATAATAACTTTTACCATTTATAGTTACTTTTTGTAAATCTGATATTATGAATGGTGTGTTTATATACCCTCCATATTGATTAGTATCATTAGTTACATTATATAATAAAGTTCCACTCCTATTTATAACTGAATTATTAGAGGTTGCAACACCAATTTGCTTAGAATTTGTATCTTTCAAATTACTATTTCCACCTGAAAGATACTTATCTATTTCATAAGCATATTTGGTTGCTTTCTCTCCCCAGAAAGGATCTGAAGCATATTTAACATTTGTCCCTCTATTTTTATTTCCTAAGAAACCGCCAAAATATCTCCAGTCCGCAGGATCTGCATATCCTCTTGAAATATAATTCTTTGTGAAGTCTATTACTGAATCTTTTGGAGTTGCAAAAATGTCAGCTGATTCTCCTGGAGCTGAATCATATGCTTTTAATCCAAAAAGATTATTTTTAGTTTGAGCAATTGTTGACATTCCGTAAGCTGACTCATTTATTGAAACACCTAATGCTAATAGTGCATTTACTCCATAAGTGTTTTCTGCATCCTTAAATACTTGTCCTAAATCTTTAAGCTTAGATTCTTTTCTTTCTCTATTGTCAATTTTTCCATCCATAACTGCATTTATATAATTATTTAAATCACTTGCCGAATAAACAGTTTTACTCCTGAAAGGTAAATTTAAATAATAAGTATAATATGGGCTTCCACTATTAACGGAGTTAGACCTTACTCCTGATTTATAATCTTTTATTAATATATCTAATTTATTAGCTATATCTGTTGCGCTGTTATGATTATATTGATAAAAATACTTTCCATCATAACTTAAATATCTAACACCTTCTTTTAAGAAAAAGGGGGCTTTTCCTAGAATTAAGTTATATCCTGTAACTCCAGTCAAATCATAACTGATAAAATGAACTAATTCTCCATTTTTAACTGTATAGTAACTTGGATTTTTGGCTTGGCTTAAAGGTACTACAACCATATCATACGTGCCTGAAGCTTTATTATTATTTACCCATCCTTCATATCCACTTATCATAACCTTTGCTGATGTACCACTTATATCCAATATTGGTGCATCATCCATATATCCTGGATTAACATATGTAAATGCATCAGTCAATTGAGGTTCTTTATACAGATTTACAGTTCCACTAATAATAGAATTATTACTATATTTTATTATTCTTGCCATTTGATTTGTTGCATAGACAACTTGTCCAACATAATTTATTACTGCTGGATCTTGAGTTTCTTTTGTAGATGGATCAAGAATTTTAGCTGCTTTAACAGCTTCATCTAAATCATCATAAGCTTCAACAAACTCATAACTTCCATCAGAATTGGCAATAGTTAATTCATAATTTTTATCTGTCATTGGTTCTAAAACTTCTAAGTTTTCTAAAGCTTCTTGCTTTAATTTAAATTCTTCTCTCTCTAATTCTTCTTGTGATGTTATTGAAAAACTTCTTACTTTAGTATTTAAAGCTTTCTTCTTTTGATATTTAGTACCTTTAAGAGAATCAATTGAATTACTATCAGTAATTAAAACTTCAGTATTTTCCTTTTGTTCTTCTTGCTTTGTTACATTTTTGTCTTTAAATTGTAATTCACTTTCTAAAGAGTTTGAAGGATCTTTCGTGGAATCATTATTAGATTGTTCCACCTTTTCTATACTTTCATAAGCTTGTCCACTATCCTCTTTATTTTCTAATTCTTCATTCTTATTAGTTTCTTCTGTAACTAAACCCTCTTGCTTACTATTAGTTTCTTCTGTAACTGAATCTTCTTGCTTACTATTAGTTTCTTCTGTAACTGAATCTTCTTGCTTACTATTAGTTTCTTCAATAACTAAATTATTTGTATTATCTATATTATTTGTTACTGCTTTTGCACTTACATTTGGTACTATAAATGCTACTAATAATAATTGCGCCACTATCTTTTTTATTTTCTTTAATGACACATACTCACCTCCCCTTCTAATATAGAATAGCAACTTTATATGATTTTTTCAACCGATACGAAGTAATTATACTATTTTATATAAATATTTTTAATATTTGCAAAAAAAAGATACAATTAATGATAATATTCTCATTAATTGTATCTTTTTAAATATAATATATATTATATTTAAATAATTCTCTCTATATACTATATTCAAGAATTTATTGCTTAAAAGCCAATTCTTGTTAACTACCAATAAAAAGCAGAAGTAAATTGTACCTTATTTACTTTAAGGTTATTCTATTCTTCACTTTTACCAACACCAGATAATATTAATCCTTTGTTGTGATCTAATGCCCAGCTAATACCCCAGTCATTTTGGAATATAAGTATATTTCTATCTTTAAAATCTTTAACTTTTTTAGTATCTGAAGTTAAGTTTAACTTATCCATATCAATATCTTTATTTTCTATCCATCTTACATATCTAAATGAAAGTCTATCCATCTTAATATCAACGTTGTATTCATTTTTTAATCTGTATTCTAAAACTTCAAATTGAAGTACACCTACAACTCCAACTATTATTTCTTCCATTCCTATAAATAGTTCTCTAAATACTTGGATTGCCCCTTCTTGAGCTATTTGTGTAACACCTTTTACGAATTGCTTTCTTTTCATTGTATCTACTGGTCTTACTCTTGCAAAGTGTTCTGGTGCAAAGGTTGGAATACCTTCGAATTTAAATTTCTTTGATGGGGCACATAAAGTGTCTCCTATTGAGAATATACCTGGATCAAATACTCCAATTATATCTCCTGCATATGCTTCTTCAACTATTTCTCTATCTTGAGCCATAAATTGTTGTGGTTGTGCAAGTTTAATCTTCTTACCACCTTGCATATGATAAACATCTTCACCTTTTTCAAATTTACCTGAGCAAATTCTCATGAATGCAATTCTGTCTCTGTGAGCCTTATTCATATTTGCTTGAATTTTGAATACAAAAGCAGAGAAGTTTTTATCAAATGGATCTATTTCTCCTATGCTTGAGTTTCTTGGTAATGGTGCAGAAGTCATTTCTAAAAAGTGCTCTAAGAATGGTTCAACACCAAAGTTTGTTAAAGCTGATCCAAAGAATACTGGTGTTAATTCTCCTGATTTTACTTTTTCTATATCTAAATCATCTCCAGCTATATCTAAAAGTTCTATATCTTCCATTAACTTATCGTGAAGAGCTTCCCCTAGTATTTCTCTAAATCTTGGGTCATCTACTGAGCCTTCAACTGCCTCTACTGCACTTTGACCATGATTTCCTGCTGAAAAGGCTATAATTCTATTGTTATCTCTTTCATAAACACCTTTAAATTCTTTACCAGAACCTATTGGCCAGTTCATTGGATATGTTTTTATTCCAAGTTCATTTTCTATTTCTTCTAATAATCCAAATGGATCTTTTGATTCTCTATCCATCTTATTTATAAATGTAAATATAGGCATTTCTCTAAGAGATGCAACATGGAATAGCTTTCTTGTTTGATCTTCTATACCCTTTGCTCCATCTACTACCATTACAGCACTATCTGCTGCCATAAGAGTTCTATATGTATCTTCTGAGAAGTCTTGGTGTCCTGGTGTATCTAATATGTTTATACAATGTCCTCTATAATTAAATTGCATTACTGAGGAAGTAACTGAAATCCCTCTTTGCTTTTCTATTTCCATCCAGTCTGATACTGCATGTGTAGAAGCCTTTCTTGCTTTAACTGAACCTGCAAGTCTTATTGCTCCTCCATATAGTAAGAACTTTTCTGTTAATGTTGTTTTACCTGCATCTGGATGGGATATAATAGCAAAGGTTCTTCTTTTTTCTATTTCATTTATGTAATCTGCCAAAGTAGCTTCCTCCTTAAAATTAAGTTTTAGGCACATGAAAATAAATAATAAACCAAAGATGCGACGAATATTTTGTGTAAGACAAGGAAGTAAATTTTCAGATACTGGTAGTTATCTAAAAATTTACTGACGCAGTATTACGCAAAATAGGCTAGCATACTGGTCTATTATTTATTTGATTGTGCCTTATCTCTATTTCTCTAGTTATTCATTATACCCTAAAGTTTAATAATTTAAAATGAAAATTTTTGCATAAATTGCGAAGCAATTTATTTAGTTCACAGTGCACAATTCACAGTTTGCAGTTTTTGGAATAAAGTAACAGAGAACAAGAACAAGCTCAATTATAGTCTGCTACACTTAACTAAGTTTTTAATTTCCCTCACCAATTATTTTTTACCAATAACTTAATTCATTATTGTTTTAAAATGCG
>NZ_ASRV01000007.1 GCF_000401215.1 Clostridium sartagoforme AAU1
TATTACAAGTGTTCATTTAAATACTATAAACCCAAAATTGAATGCATTGTTCTAAAAATAAACTTGATTTAACTTTTATAAATCCATCTTTAGGATTATTATAAATTATATTCCCATTATCTATATAATTATTGTTGTCTTTATTACTATCTAAAGCATTAAAATAATTTATTCCATTTATAGTTTCAATTCCATATAAAACTAAGTAATGGCCTTCTGTTGTAAAGTCCCCTTGTCTCATTAATGCAACTGCTATATGCTTCCCATCGCTTACAAGTCTTTTTACTTTTGATATTTCATCGCTATTGAATTTTTCTACATTTAACTTATATCTTTCATCTTTTACTACATTATCAAAAAACTCTACTTCAGTATTATTATTACAATATCCATTTTTTATTGAGTATTCAGCCATTTCAATTGGAGTTATCTCTTTTTCTTTTATTGTTGACTGTATCATCGCCATAGCTGTTACCCCACACCCTGTTTCACCTAATGGATTACTATCAGTTTTGTATGGATATCTTGCCCACTCTTCATCTTCTTGATTGAAATATTTTATTTTGTTTTCATATTTTTTATTTAATAATATATTATAGTCAATATTTTTATCTCTAATATCATCAAAATTTTCTTGTAGTTGATTATTCATATATTTAGCTCTTTTATTTAATTCTTTATAGTTTTTATAATAAGTGTATTCTAACTTATTAACTTCATCCTCATACTTTTTATCATTAGTTTCTCCATAAAGTTTCATTAAATAATCATATTGCTTTGTATATGCTGCTGGATAAAATCTTTCTCTTTCTAAAACCTCTTCACTAAGATTTAATGCAGTTTCATTTTGTCCTAAAGCTTCATATAGATAAGAAAGATTCCATATTAACATTGGATCAAAAGGATTAATTTCTTTACAAGCTTCTAATAGTGAGACACCTTCTTTTAAATAATTTTCATCCTTGCTTTCATCATATAGATTTTTCTTTGCTTTAGCTTTATTAAAATACCCTCTATAATCTCTTTTAAAGGAAATATTATTTGAAAAGTTGAAAATCTTATCTGATAAATTTGAATTGGTATCTATAAAGTAATTTCCAATTACTATACTTGTCTCAAAAATTATAAAGTAAATAGAAAGACTAGCTATTGTTATATATAAATACTTACTTAAATTAAAAGCTTGTTTTTTATTGTCTTCATATACTATTTTGTCTTTCTTATTTTCTGCACCTCCTATGTCTCCTAATGCCACTAACATAACAAGAATTATTGGAAAGGTACTAAAGGATAAATCAAAGTCTAGTATTGAATGTACTAATATAGTTCCATATGCTAATATTAAGGAAAATTTGTGCTTACTCTTACTTTTAATTAACATCATTAACCCTAAAATAATTACTGTAATAAATATTAAGGCATTTACTATACCTGTATCATATGCAACTTGCAAATAGGAATTATGTATATACTTAACATCATAAAAAGCTGTTGCATCATTAAATAATTTATATTGAAACATATTTATTCCATTACCTAAAGGATGCTTTGTAATACTTTTTATTGAATCTCCATATATAAGAAGCCTTTCTTGTAGGGTTCCTGTATATAATGAAATATTTTTTAATCTATTTATTAGATTATTATTACTAATGATTAATAAAATCAGTGATATTACTCCTAAGCCATAGTATAGCTTATCTATAAATCTAATATTTTTAATAAAATAGTAAAGTATAATAAGTATAGGAATTACTAATAGTGAGTAAATCCTTAGTTTCTCCATAATAATATATAGTATAGTTGCACAAAAAAATCCTTCTAGAGATATTATTACTTTAATATTCTTATATTTATAATCTGAATATAATTTGTAAGCTATGTATATTAAGGATAAAACTAGTGTAGTTCTTGAACCTGTAAATAGTAAAGTTAAAAATAGTATTATTTCTATAAATTCTGTAAGATTGTCTTTTTTTCTAATTTTGTTTAAATATAAACTAACTAACGCTAATAAAGCATAACTATTTGCATATCCTATATTTCCAAAAACTCTAATTCCTTGATATAACCCATGATAGAAAATATAAAATAAACTAACTACTATTATTGACAAAAGTATATATTTTGAGATTTCATCTTTATTTTCATATTTAATAATATATCCATAAATTAAATAATATATGGCCATATTTAAGTATAGAAAACTTCCTGAAATACTTTCTATATATGGCGAAATTATTAATTGTGATAATAGGATTAATAAACTCATAACTCCTATTATATAGAAATATTTATTTTCCTTAATTTTATTTTTATTTTTTATAATAAAAATACTTCCTACTAAAAACAAAATTAAAGTAGCTAAATTTTCTTTTAAAATTGATGATGGTATTATAAATGGTAGTATTCCTATTATTATTTCAAACATAAACAATCTCCTTGTTTCAAAAAAATCCATGCAATAGATTTCTAACTGCATGGATTTATACTTTTACTAATTTATTTTAAGCATGTTTTCTTTTTCTAAAAAACATAATTCCACCAATAGCAACTATTCCAATTGCTAAAACTAGAATAACATTATTAGATACTACTGATCCTGTTTCTGGAAGATTTCCTTTTCCTGTCTCAGTATTATTATTTGTATTGTCATTTGCTCCTTCTGATGGAGATGAGCCTCCATTAGTATCTGTTACTTTTTCTGCAACAACATATTTAGAAAAGTGTGGTGTCTTAAATGTTATTTTGTTGCCATTTACTACTGTTTCCATAGCTTCAAAAGTTTTTTCTACATCATTGTAATAATAAACTACAAGCTTGTCTTTATTTAATTCCTTAAGATCTTCATCTGTTAAATTTAGAGTAACTTCAGCTAGTCCATCTTTAAAGTTGTGAATATTTAATGATTCATTACCCTTAGTTATAATTAAGTTGAAATCAAATACTTTATTAACTGCTTTAATTTGCTTAATTATATCTGAATTTTCTACAACATCTAATTTAATAGTAACATTATCTGCTCCTTCTAAAAGGCTCTTATCTATTGTAGATAATGGTAAGTTCATTGTTACTCCATTGTTTATAGTTATATTTAAAGATCCTGTTCCACTTTTTAATGACTCAACATCTTTTATTAATACTTCTACCTTCTTAGCTGAAGCTTCTGTATTAACCTTAATTTCATTTTTATCATTAGGATTAATTTTAGATACTTCTGCAATCACCTTATCATCTGATGGTATTACTACTACATTCCCATTATCTCCTGGGTTATTTGGCTCTTCTGGATTTGAAGGTTCTCCAAGAGCATTTTTTTGAATTATAGCAAATCCATTATAATTTACCAGCATTATGTTATCGTTATTAAATAACTTCATATTAATGTAACCATTTTTTTATCATTATTAACTAATTTGTTAATGGATTCAGTCACATCTAAAACTTTATGTAGTTCATTATTTTCTATTTTACTAATATATACTTTACTATCATCTTGCTCTAATAACGATATTTGTTTTTCATTATAATTTATACTAGCTTGTGAATTTTCAAATGTAGTATAATTTTCTTCAAATATATATTGGTTACCTTCTAATTTATACTTGCTAATTCCATTTGCAGATTTAAAGTAAAGCCTATTATTTAAATCTGTTAAATAGCTTTCCCATTCTCCATGAAAATCTATTTTACCACTTGAGATAAACTCTCCATCACTAACTTTTATTATACTATCATTAGTTCTCACCCATGAATCGTCATATGTATATTCATGTATGTACAGATTATTGTTATTATTATTATCAATAATATAATCAAAATCATTCTTTGCTACATATATATAGTCCTTAAATATCATTCCGCTATACATATTTTTTCCACTAGTGTAATTTATATTATCTACTGCAAATTGAACAATTGATTCATTAGCATAACTACTATGTATTCTTACTTTAAGTCGACCACTATCATTTTTATAAGAATAATAGTTATCTCCATTCTCTTCATAATACTTATCATCAATATTTATATTAGTATTTACTTCTTCGTTCACTTTATTAATTATTTTTTGTGTTAATTCTTTTGTTAAAGTATTATTATTATATCCTGGGTTACCTGTATAATTTTCATTCCATTTTTCTTTACTTATACTAGAAAATTTGTTAGTTTTAAAATCATATTCTTCATAGTAGTCACCTTCTGATTCTTGAATATAACTTTTAGAAACTTTAATCAATGCAATGCTATTATCATTTTTAGATGGTATAATTTGTACATCATAATACCCCTCAATTTCTTTTAATACAGTTTCACTTCCAGCCTTTACTAAAGAAATTGTTATTTTTCCTTCTTTAAGTCTATCATTTGCATCTCCATAAGCAACTAAGAAAGCATCTTCATATTGCTCTTCTGCCCTTAAATAATAATCACTTTTCACTAAAGTTGTATATTCATTTTCTGCCGCTTTAGCTATAGTTTGCACCAAACTTGTAGGTAATAAGGATATTGCCATAAAGTAAGTTAGCATACTAGCTATAAATAATTTAAATTTTCTCATTTTCCCCTCCATTGAAATATAAATATATTTGCAAAATCAACTGCAAGCCTTATTATAATATACATATTTTACATATTCAACTAAATTATACTTTATTTTTACAAGTTTTTCTTATATTTTCACTATATTATTTACATTTTACTTATATAAAAAGTCACCCCTGGGGTGTAAAATTTT
>NZ_ASRV01000008.1 GCF_000401215.1 Clostridium sartagoforme AAU1
CCAATTTCCAAATTTTACACCCCAGGGGTGACTTTTTATATATTATTAATTCTTTAATTCTCTTACATTCCATTTTACAAAGATAATTAATCCTATATTAGCTGCTGCCGTTATAAGTAAAATTATTCCTATTGGTATTCCTGCTTCTATTACCTGTCCATATAATAATTGCCCTGGGGCTACACTTATGGTTGCAATGGCTGTTGAAAAGGCTGAAACTTTACCTAACATTTCTAATGGTACTTCCTTTTGTATAAATGTTAATGTTAGTACATTTGATAATGATAAAGACATCATAATTGCCATACCAGAAATGCCAAATAAAACTGCTAATACATAGTTATTTGCTTTCACGGCTCCTAATGAAGACATTAGTAAAACTCCTGCAATCATTGGAAAATATGTATAATGTACCTTTTTCATTGAAAACATCTTTGGTTTTATGCTTATCCAAAATCCTCCTATTATCATTCCTAAAACAAATATTCCCTCAACTATTCCATAAATTTGTGATGGTAATCCTAAAAAATATTTATAAAGTATGGTGCTAGTATTGTTAGCACTGGAACTAAAAATATATTACATAAAGCATATGAAGCTATAATTCCAAGAACAACCTTTTTCTTTTTTGATAGATATTTAAAGGTTTTGTACATATCGATAAAAGAATCTTTTATAAATCCTACTGATAAAACTTTGTTTTTAGGTTTATTTCTTGTTATTTCAACTGTTGGCGCTATCTCCATATCAGCTATATCTGTAACTAAATTTAATTCTTTTTTATCTAAAGAACTAACATTAAAAGCTTCTTCTTCATCTACAGTCTTAACTACATCTGGTATATCTAAAAACATCTCCATTACTGCTGAAGCAAAAAAACTAATTGCATTTATTATGACTATTAATTTTATTCCAACTATTCCATATAAAATTCCTGCAAGTATTGGTCCTAAAAAATTTACTACTGATCCTACTTGACTTATTATTCCATTGGCACTTGTTAGTTTTTCTTCATCCACTACTTGTGGAATTGAAGCTGTTACTGCTGGTCCATATAATGTATAGCATATTGATAGCATAAACATAACTGCTGCAACTATCAACTTATGATCATTTCCACTAAATACTACAAAGGCATACCCTCCAATTAGTATTGAGCAGAAAAGGTCCAAATAAACCATTATCTTTTTTCTATTTACATTGTCTGATAACATCCCAGCAATTGGTGCAAATAAGATATATGGTATTGTTGATATAGCTAATATATTTGCAAAGGTAGCTGTACTACCTGTAAACTCTAGTAAGTATAAGGACATACTAAATCTTTGAATTGCGTTTCCAAACAAAGATATAATTTGCCCTATAACTATTATTATAAAATTTTTATTTTTCATGTTCACCCCTTAGAAGTTCATATTCCATACATATTGGATATTCTCCATTTTCACTTGTTTGAAGATTAGCCTCTACTCCATATATTTCTTTTAAAGTACATTTCGTAATAACATCTATTGGTTTTCCCTGGCAAATAACTTTTCCCTTTTTAAGACCTATTATGTTATCTGCAAACCTACAAGCATTATTAAGTTCATGAAGCACTATAACTACTGTAATTTTCTTTTCCTTATTAAGTTTTTTTAGTACTTCTAATACCTCAAGTTGATATGACATATCCAAGTAAGTTGTAGGCTCATCAAGCATTATAATATCTGTTTCTTGAGCTAAAGTCATAGCAATCCATGCCCTTTGTCTTTGCCCTCCAGATAAATTTTCAACTTCTCTATCTGCAAACTCTAAAAGTCCAGTTTCTTCAATTGCCCAATCAATAACTTCTTTATCATGGCTATTTAATCCACCTATCATCTTTTGGTGTGGAAATCTCCCGTAAGCTACAAGTTCTCTTACTGTAATCCCACTTGGACATACTGGTCCTTGAGGAAGAAATGCTACTTCTTTTGCTATAGATTTTTCTTTTATTTTCTTCATGTCTTTACCATTAATTAAAATATTTCCAGACCTTGGCTTATTAATTCTTGCTATTGTTTTTAAAAGAGTTGATTTTCCACAACCATTTGCTCCAATTATTATACTAACTTCACCCTTTGGTATAGATAGATTCATATTTTCAATTATTATATTATTTTCATATGAAACTGATAAATTCTTTATACTAATAGCTTCCATAATTATTTCTCCTTCATCATTAAATAAATAAAATATGGTACTCCAAATATTGATACAGTAATTCCAACTGGAATTTCAATTGGAGAAAATAAATTTCTTGAAACTGAGTCTGCAAGAAGAATTATTATAACACTTATTATTGCTGATATTGAAACAAAGTGCTTATGATAAGGTCCAACTAGTTTTCTTGCAATATGAGGAGATACAAGTCCTAGAAAGCCAATGTTTCCTGCAAAAGCTGTTGCAGTTCCTGCTAATATAACTACATAGCTTAAAAACTTTTTTCTTTCTTTTTCTATATTTAATCCTAAAGATATTGAAAGCTCATCTGAGAGATTTAAAATATCTAATTTCTTATGGTTTAACAATACTAATATGAACATTAAAGTTATTATTGGTATAATTACTTTAGCATAACTCCACCCTGATCCCCAAAGGCTTCCTGATGTCCAAACTAAAACTCTGTTGTAATCTCCAACTCCCCCTCTAAATGTACTAAATACTATAAATGCATTAAGAGCCGAATTCATACCTATACCAATTAAAAGTAATCTTTTTGGCTTTATTCCATTTTTACTAGATAACATATACATTATAAATGAAGAAACTGCTGCTCCAATTATAGCCATAAATGGAAGAACAAAAATAGATAAAGAACCAAGTTCACTATAATAATTTGCTGTTTTGTATGTAATGAATAAAACTGCTGCAACTGCCGCCCCTGCATTTATACCTATAATTCCTGTTTCTGCTAAATCATTTTTAGTTATGGTTTGAAGTATTGAACCTGCTGTAGATAATGCAACTGCTACAAATATTCCAACTAACATTCTTGGAAGTCTTATATTTAAAATTGCTGTATTTTGAAGTTTTGTCCCTTTTCCAACTAAAACATTGATAACTTCTAGTGGAGATATTTTATAGGTACCCCAGCATAGTGTAACTAAGAAGGAGGCTATTAATAAGATTAATAAAATAATTAAAACTATTCTAAATCTTTTCTTTTTCATTATCCTCTCTCCTTTCTAGCCACAGCTATAAAAAATGGTATTCCTATTAAAGCTGTAAATACTCCAATTGGAGTTTCATATGGATCTAATAACATTCTTGCTGCAACATCTGCAAATGTTAAAAGTGTTGCTCCTAATAAAAATGAACATGGTATATTTCTTCTATAATCTTCACCTAATATTTTTCTAACTATTTGTGGAACAATAAGTCCAACAAAAGCTATATTTTTTCCAACTGCTACTGCTGCTGCACACATTGGTATAATAACCATAAGTGTTGTAAATCTTATTTTTTCTGGATTCTGCCCAAGTCCAATTGCAACATCATCTCCAAGGCTTAAAATATTGATTTTAGGTGATAATAAAATTCCTATAATAAGTCCTATAATTCCTACCCAAAACACTAATCTAAAATCTGCCCAACTTGCATTTCTAAAACCACCAGATACCCAAAATCCTATCATTTGAGATTGATTTGATAAAAGTCCTATTATAGTTGTTAAAGAAATGAAAAATGTACTCATAGCTGTTCCTGCTAAAAGTATCTTTGCAATGGAATTATTATTTGCTTTTTTAGATATAAATCCTAAAACTATTAATCCTGTTATAAGTGCTCCTATTAAAGATGCTATCATAACATTTTTAATATTTACTGATATTCCTAATGCATAAAATATTGCTATAACTAGTGTTGCTCCTTGACTAACTCCTAAAATTGAGGGTTCAGCTATTGGATTTCTTGTAACACCTTGAATCATTGCTCCTGTTACTCCTAAAATTCCCCCTGTAAATAATACAGATAAAGCTCTTGGAATACGAACATCCCTAATTAACATAAGCTCAAGTGTTTCACTGTAATTAAAGATACTGTCCCAAATCTCTGAAAAGCCAATATGGACAGCCCCTAGCCTTACAGCTAGAAGCAGTCCTATTGTTAGAAGTAACATACTACAAATTGTAAAAATTATCGTACGCTTCTTACTTTGTTCCATTTAACATTTCACCTATTTCATCTATTAATAATTCCCTACCTATTGAGCTGTATCCTTGATTAAAATATGGTGATGATTGTAGTTTAACTACTTTTCCTTCTTTAACTGCTGGTAAGCTGTTCCATATAGCGTTGCTTTCAAGTTGTGCTAAATCTTCATCTGTTGCTATTAAGAATATATAATCTGATTTAATTGATGCTAATCCTTCATATGTAACTACTGGAAGACTAATATCACTTTGTTCTGGCATTCCTTCTGGTTTAGCAAGGCCCATATCTTCATATAAAACATTTCCAAATCCTGCTCCATCAAATATAAAGAATTGTCCACCACTTGCTAAGAATGAAAGATAAGTTGTAGATTCACCATATTCTTTTTTAACTTTATCTCCAGCTTCTTTTGCTTTTGATTCATAATTTGAAATCCACTTATTTGCTGCTTCTTCCTTATTAAATACTTTTGCAAATGCCTTAACATCTTCTTTCCAGTTTAATGCTTCTAATTTAATCATAACTGTTGGAGCAATTTCACTTAATTGATCGTACATTTTTTCTTGAACTGTTGATATAACTATTAAGTCTGGGTTTAAGTTCATAACTGCTTCTACATCCATAGTATCTTGCATACTATATCCTAAAATTTCTGCTCCCTTTAATGTTTCTTCTAAATATGCAGGAAACTTAGTATAGTCATAAGCATCACTATTTGCTGTTCCTATTACCTTATATCCTAATATAGATAAAATATCACTATTTCCACTTAAATCTACTATTCTTTGAGGTTCTGCTGGAATCTCAACTTCTCCTCTAACATCTGTTACCTTTACAGTTTTATCTGATGCTTTATTTTCAGTTGTAGTTCCATTTGTACCACATCCTACAAGCATTATTGCAGTAACACATGATGCAACTATTGTTTTTAATAAATTCTTCTTCATAATATACCTCCGATTATTCAGTTCACAGTTTTTGTCAGTTCACAGTTCACAGGGCACAGTTCACAGTTTTTGTTCAGTTCACAGTTTTTGTTCAGTTCACAGTTTTTGTCAGTTCACAGTTCACAGCGCACAGTTCACAGTTTTTGTTTAGTTCACGGTGCACAGGGCACGGTTCACAGTTTTTGTTTAGTTCACGGTGCACAGGGCACAGGTCACAGTTTTTGTTTAGTTCACGGTGCACAGTTTTTACTATTATGTATTAATTAATTTTTTATTGATAATACTTTTCACTTGTTTATTACATTAGTAATTGTATGTGATATTCATTCTCAATTCAATATCTGCATCTAATTTGATAATTTTATCATCCAATATAATAATTTTTATATGGAAATTATAGATTTTCTGCTATAATAATTTTTATAAAGCTTTGTTTAGTTCACAGTTTTATTCAGTTCACAGCGCACAGTTCACAGTTCACAATTTAGGATGAAACTACTATGTAGTTTCTGAAAGTTAGATTATTTTAACTCTTTCAGAGTTGTAGAATAACCTTTTTTAATTCAGCTCTGCTGAATTATTTCCATAACTGTGCACTGTGCCTTGTGAACTGTGCACTAAAAAAAGTTGTGCACTAAAATGAATTTTACTTTGTAAAATTTATTATTTCCTAATAGAAAAGTTTTATGATAATAATCAATGTAGTTTTATAATTCAAAATAGGGGGATGCTAAAAACAAATGATATCAAAATCAACTTATGAGTTTCAAAAAGAAGTTTTAAGTAATATGACATTTTCACCTCATTCTATGGGAAACTTTACGATATATAAAAATGATGATAGGCCTGATCTTGGGTATTTCATTAAGTATAGTAGAGAAGGATACTATGATTTTGGGGTTGGTGATTACACTATACCAAATGACTTTTCTTTATCTTTTAATCATAAAGAACCAATAATGCGTTTTGGTACTGTATATACTGGGGTTACAAAGTTTAAGATAGAAAACAACCCAATTTCCTCTTTTTCTCCATCTTCATTTTTTGTTGTGGAAAAAAATATAAAAGGATCTCAAGTATGGAAAAAGGGTCAACACTTTCATGGAGCAGAAATAACTATTTATAAAAAGTTTTTTGATGATATTATAGATAAAAACTTTCCTAATACACTTGGTTTTAATAACTTTATAACTAATTATACTTATCGCTATCTTCCTCTGGAAATAGCAACTATTGTTCAACAATTAAGAAACTTAGTACAAGCTAATAAATTAACTTTATTATATTTAGAAAGTAAGATTCTAGAAGCAATTGCTTTAATGTCACAAGAAATTCAATGTTCTATTGAAAATACTTTTACAAATCAATTAGATTATGGTGATATTATCATTGGAAAAAATAGACGAGTTTCACTAACAGCTTCTGATGTAAATGCACTACAAAAAGCCCATGAAATCTTAACAAAGGAGGCATGCAATCCCCCTACAATAAATACATTAAGTAAGATGGTATTTTTAAATGAGCAGAAATTAAAAGCAGGATTTTCATCAAAATATCATATGTCAATTAGCCAATATACTACATCTATTAAAATGAATATTGCAGAAAACTTATTATCAACAACAGATTTAAGCATTGATGAAATTTCTAAAATGGTTGGATATAATTATTGCGGAAACTTTGTAAAGATGTTTAAAAAAACTCATGGGAAAACACCGCTGGCTTTTAGAAAAATGAAAGAATAGTAATATTTTGCGAAGCAAAATTTCTAGTGCACAGTTCACAAGGCACAGCTCACAGTTGGTTTCATTTTTTTAGGGAACAGGTAGCAGGTATCAGGGAACAGGGAACAAGCTCAATTATAGTCTGCTACCATTAATATCCTCCAAAAGCTTACTATCTTCTCTTGTTTTTCTTATGAGCCATTCATTTTCTCTTAAATATTTATTTACATATAATCTAAAATCAATTTCCTTAAATTCATCTATAATTAATTTATTTTTACTGTCTAAATATTGCTTTGCTAACCTATTATCATAGTCGCTCATGTTTAAGAATGTTAAATGTATATTTTCATAATTGAAGAACTTCTTCAATATAGGCAAAATTATCTCCTCTAAATTAATTTCATCCATAATATCGTATCTTTTTATAATTAAAACTAAGATATCTATATCACTATTGCCTTCTCTCCAGTATTTAGTGCCATAGCTTCCAAACACGGCTAATGAAATTAAATTATCGATTTTATTAAGTTTTAAATCATTTAATAACTTCATAATATCATTTCTTATCTTTTAACAATTTTCTATATACTATATTTTAACATATATATTCTTCCAATCATCAGATAATTTAAATATTAAGAATGAAAAAGTGATTTTCTATATTAGGATTAGTTATCATATATGCTAAATTGGATAATTTATATTTAAAGATTATTTATATAGTTTTAATTCTTTCCTATATATTTTATTTAAATTCATTAAATTCCTTCTTTGCATATTCATGATGTTCCATACATGCAACTAAAGGCATATCATATCCATCTTCTTTGAAGTTTATTTCTGTAAGGCTTGTCTGTTTTATAAATGGTGGATCCCATAAAGTATCTATATCTCTATTTTCTAATGCTGTTAAGTAGGACTTTAGTGTAATTGTATGAGTTACAATTAAAATAGTTTTGCCCTTTTCTTTTTCTAAAATTTCATTTATTGCTTCAAAGGCTCTTTCTTTTACTTCGTAGAAACTTTCTCCATTTCCTGTTGGTATATATTTAGATGGTACATTCCAAAAGTTATAATAATTTTCTTCACTTAAAGATTTCATTTCTTCTTGATTTAAGCCTTCCCATCCACCAATCCTTATTTCTTTAAGTCCATCGTGAGTAATTAAAGGAATATTTCTATCTCCTTTAACTATTTTTGCAGTATTAAAGGCTCTTCCTATTGGACTAGCATAAATAACATCTATATGTAAATCCTTCATTCTATCTCCAAGCCATTTCGCTTGATTTTTTCCTAATTCAGTTAGTGGTGAATCTCCCCACCCTTGCATTATTCCTTTTTCATTCCATTCTGTTTCACCATGTCTTGTTAAATATAATTTAGTCATAAAATGCTCTCCTTTTAATATCTCTTTTAGTTGATTATATAATCAAAGTTTATTACTTTTATGGCTATAGATTTTATAGCAAAAACCTATTATTTTATAAGTAATAATCTATAATACTTACATAAAATAATAGGCTATGGTATTTATATAATTATATTATACTTGTCTTATATATGATTTGCAGTATTCATTTTGATTTAAATTATAAAAGATTATTATATAGAAGTGTCTCTTAAAAGGTTTAACTCTTTGTGTTCAAGATATTGATATAAAATAATTTTCCATCTTATCCCTATGTATATAATTATCCATTTATGGTATAATTCTAAGGTAATATTTGAAAATTCCATAGTTGGATGGCTATGGAGGTTTTGGACATTTTATCTCCCTAGGACTATTGGTGATACTTCATCATAGTTAGGGGGTGGTATTGGATATGTTTGATACTTTTATAAAGTGTATATCAATTATTTATGTAATTAGCTTAATTCTAAAACATAATCTTTTTATACATCATTTAAAAATTAAGATTAAATTTCTTGGTCTTGATATAGAAGTTAAAAGCAAAGAAAAAAGTGCTCCATCCCGCAAAGATTAGCACTTTTTCTAAGGTTCATAATTAATAATATAAATCTAATCCAATAGCCCTAAAACAAAATAAATGTTCTAAGACTTTGCTTAGTGTTAGCACACTAAGCTTTTCTTATTTATATTATATCAAATTTTTATAAAAAATAAACCCTTAAAGTTTTTTATTCTAAAATTTCAAATTGTAAATTATTTGTAATTACTCTTTTTAAATTTCAATTAGATAAATATGTTTAATTAACTTTAAAAGAGTAAGCAACCTTGCCCACTCTTTCTAGTAAATATTATTTGAAAGCTTTTTATAAATTTCTAATATCTCAGTTACGTTAGTATCTCTTGGATTTCCTGGAGTGCAGGCATCTGCAAATGCTGATTTTGCAAGTGCTTGTAAGTCTTCTTCTTTAACTCCTATTTCACTTAATGTCTTTGGAATTCCTACATCTTCTGATAGTTTCTTTACTGCATCTATAGCTGCTTTTCTGTATTCTTCTTGAGACATATTATCTAAACCTTGAACATCCATAGCTTTAGCTATTTCTTTATACTTTTCTCCAGTAGCTTCTGCATTATATTCCATAACGTATGGTAAAATTACTGCATTGGCAATTCCATGAGGTGTATCATAAAATGCTCCTAATGGATGTGCCATTGAGTGAACAATTCCAAGTCCTACGTTACTAAATCCCATACCTGCTACATATTGTCCAAGAGCCATATCTTCTCTACCTTTAGATTCATTAGCTACAGCACTTCTAAGTGAACGTCCTATTATTTCTATAGCTTTTAAGTGAAGAGTATCAGTTAACTCCCAAGCTCCCTTAGTTATATATCCTTCAATTGCATGAGTTAAAGCATCCATACCAGTTGCTGCTGTTAATCCCTTTGGCATTGATGACATCATTTCTGAATCTACCACTGCTATTACTGGTATATCATGAGGATCAACACAAACAAATTTACGTTTCTTTTCTTCATCTGTAATAACATAGTTTATTGTAACTTCTGCTGCTGTTCCTGCTGTTGTTGGTACTGCTATTATATCAACACATTTATTTTTTGTTAAAACAGCCCCTTCTAGACTTCTTACATCTGAATATTCAGGATTATTTATAATAATACCTATTGCTTTTGCAGTATCTATTGATGACCCTCCACCTATTGCTATTAAATAATCTGCATTACTTTCTTTGAATTTTTCTATACCTGCTTTTACAACATTTATAGTTGGATTTGCTTTAACTTCATCAAATATTTCAAATTCTAAAGCATTTTCTTTTAATAAATCTGTAACTTTAGTTGCTACATTAAATTTTATTAAGTCTTTATCAGTAACTACTAATGCCTTTTTATATCCTCTTACTTTAACTTCTGTAACAATATTTTCTATTGCTCCTGCTCCTAAATAACTTGTTTCATTTAAAATCATTCTGTTTGCCATAAAATCAATCTCCTTCTTATAATTATGTTTTGTTAAATAATTAACTTTTTATATTAAAAAATTTTACCTATTTTTAGATTATGGGGATTTTACCCTTCTTATATATATCTTTTTCTGTTTTAAAAGATTGTTGGTAGCTTAACCACCAACAACTTCTTAAAACAGTAAAACAGATTTATATGCTATATTAACACTTATTGATTGTACATATTACCAACAATATTTTAAAACACATATATATGGGCTAATGTATATAGGCTAATATAGCATTGCATATTGTACTTCAACTATTTTATTATTTCAAATATTCTTCTGAAATACTTACCTTAAAATCTCTAGCTAAATCTCTAAAGTTTTGTGAACTTATAGTTTGTCTCTTTCCACCCATGGATAAAACTTTTACAAGTATTTCAGCAGATTTTTCTACAGTATCCATAAGACCAAATGTTAAGTCTAAGTCTTCTCCTGAGCAAAATACTCCGTGATGAGCCCATATTACTATGTCATGTTTTTTCATTAATTCACTTGTAGCTTCTGCAATTTGCGCTCCACCTGGAACCATCCATGGCACAACCCCTATTCCACTTGGAAATACTACTGGGCACTCTGTAGCCATTTCCCATAGTTCTCTTGTAAAGACTACTCCATCAAGAGGTAGCACAAATGTTAATGCTATTATATTAGTTGCATGAGAATGCATTATAATTCTATGCTTTCCACCTGTTTGATCATATTTAACACAGTGACTCATAAGGTGTGATGGAAGTTCACTAGTTGGTTTAGCTCCATTTATAAGACCCCAAACAATTTTGTAGTTTTCTCCAGCTTCATCTATTTTAACTATTCCTACATTTGCTTCTAAATCAATAGCCACATTTCTTATAAACTTTCCACTTCCAGTTACTAAGAAATATTCATTAGCTAAATTTTCAACCTTTACTCCAATTGATTTATATTCTGCAGATTCATCTATAAGATCTTTAACTTCATTAACTTCTTCTTTTGTTAATCTATAAGTAATATTTCCACCATTTCTTTCATGCCAGCCCTTAAGCCAAGCATCGTTAGTCATTTTTTGAAAGTTTTTGATAAATTTAATATCATTCATTTTCATTCCTTATTCCCACCTTTGCAATCCATTAATTTCTTTTTGATAACTCATTTTCTTCGTATTCTTTAACTTCTTTTATCCAAGCTTCCCCTACTGGAACATTATTCTTTTCACAGTAATAATTCCATATGTCTCCCATTGGATAAGTTTTTAATTCTTCCATTAAAGCTAATCTTTCTGTAAAGTTACCTTCATCTTGATATTTCTTTAATAATTCATTAGGTGTAAGCATTGCTGACAATAATGCTTTAATCATGTTTCTTGTACCTATAGTCCATGCTGCTATTCTATTTATGCTTGCATCAAAGAAATCAAGGCCTATTATAACTCTATCTAAAGCATCATTTCTTACTATTTCTTTTGCAATTTCTTTAAGCTCATCATCGAAAATTACTACATGGTCACTATCCCATCTAACTGGTCTACTTACATGAAGTGCTAATTTTTCATTGAATAAAAGCATAGCTGATAGCTTGTCTGAAACTACTTCTGTTGGATGATAATGTCCTGTATCCATTAAAGACAATATGTTATTTCTAGCTGCAAAGTTTATATAAAATTCGCTTGATCCTACTGTATAGCTTTCTGCACCTATTCCAAATACCTTAGATTCTACACAATCTAAATTATATTTTTTATTTATATCTACTGCATAAATTTGTTCTAAAGAATCTTTAAGTCTTGCTCTTGGTCCTAATCTATCACTTGGAATATCTTTATATCCATCTGGTATCCAAAGATTTGTTACACAAGTTTGGCCAAGTTCTTTTCCAAAATATTCTCCTATTTTCCTTGAAGCTATTGAATGTCTTATCCAAAAATCTCTTATGTCCTTATTAGGATGAGATAAAGTTAAGCCATCACAAGCTTTTGGATGTGAAAATATAGTTGGATTAAAATCTAATCCTAGTTCTTTTTCTTTAGCCCAATTTACCCAATTTTCAAAATGCTCTGGCTTTATTTCATCTCTTTCTATAACTTCACCATTTGTTTCTGCATATATTGCATGTAAATTAACTTTATGTTTACCTGGAATTAAAGATAATGCCTTGTCTAAATCTTTTCTTAATTCTTCTGCATTTCTAGCTTTTCCTGGGTAATTTCCTGTAGCTGCAATCCCTCCTGAAAGTTCACTTTGTGAAACCTCAAATCCAGTTACGTCATCTCCTTGCCAGCAGTGGATTGAAATCTTAACCTTTTTAAGATCTTCCAATACTTTATCTACATTAATTCCAAATTTCTCATAATCTTTTTTTGCTTCTAAATATCTTTCTTTTATATTCATAATGTCCTCCTAATTTATACATTTTATGGCCGTATATTTTTTTATTTCAAAAGATTCTGCTATAAGTTTTCTAGCTTCTCTTAAGTCTTCTATTTTATTAAAACTAAGCAGCTGAACAATTATATTTCCTATTGCTGTTGCCTCAACTGGACCTGCTAAAACTTCTTTATTAGTTCTATCTGCAATTAATTGATTAAGAAGTTCATTTTGACATCCACCACCAAAGACATTAATTCTTTCATATTTCTTTTCAAATATTTCTTCAAGTTCTTTAATAGATTCTCTATAACTAATACCTAAACTGTTAAATACACAATAAGCCACTTCACCAGGAGTTTTAGGTATGTCTTGATTAGTTTCTTTGCAATAATCTTGTATTTCTGTAATCATATTTTCAGGATTTAAAAATCTATCCTGATTTACATCTATAATTGATTTAAAGCACTCAACTTCCTTAGCCTTTATAACTAATTCTTGGAAGGAATATTTATCTTTGTACACCCTTTTTACTTCTTGTATAATCCAAAGTCCCATTATATTTTTTAAAAACCTAAACTTATAATCAATTCCACCTTCATTAGTAAAGTTGTAATTCATTGACTGTGGAACACAAATTGGAAATCTATTTTCAACTCCCATAAGAGACCATGTTCCAGAGCTTAGATAAACACTATCCTCATCATTACATACTGAGGATATAAAAGCAGAACCTGTATCATGAGTTGCAGGTAATATTACCTCCATATTAAAACCAAATTCTTCTACTAATTCACTTCTTAAGTTTCCAAGATTAGTTTTAGGAAGCTTTATTTCTTGGAACATCTCTTTATTTATTTCTAAGGAATTTAATATATTATCATCCCATGTTTTATCAAAGGAATTTACTAATTGAGTTGAAGTGGCATTTGTATATTCATTAACTTTTTTTCCTGTTAAAAGGAAGTTGAAATAATCAGGTATCATTAAAAAGGTTTTAGCTTTTTTAAGATTTTCTGGATTTTTCTTTTTAATTGCCATAAGCTGATATATTGTATTAAATCTTTGAAACTGAATTCCTGTATAAAGATATAGCATATCTTTAGGTATTATCTTAAAAACTTCTTCCATTATCCCTTCTGTTCTATCATCTCTATAAGCTACTGTATTTCCTAATATATCTTCATTTTCATCTAATAACACAAAGTCTACTGCCCAAGTATCTATCCCTATACTTTTAGGGATTTTGCCTATTTCCTTGCATTTTTTTATTCCATTTTTTATTTCTGAAAATAAGTTTTTTAAATCCCAGCAATATTCATTATTAACCTTTTTTATTCCATTACTAAATCTATAAATTTCTTCTAATTTAAGCTTACCATCTTTTATAAATCCTAATATATGTCTTCCACTAGAAGCCCCAATATCAATGGCTAGATGATATTCCATAACCTATTCCCCCTATCAAGAAATCATTTACTTAACTTGATTATATTATTTATAAAAGTTATATTTAATAACTCTATTTGTTTAATTTATTATCCTTATTTGCAAAAAGTAGTAGACATATGTAAATTTACTTATGACCTCGTTTCACTCGAAGTCAACGTAAACTTACATATGTCTACTTGAAAACTGAAGGAAGGAAATTATAAAAAGTTATTCACGTAGTAATCTTTTTATAATTTCCTAGAAAAGTAGAACACTACTAGAAATTTCTAATAGTCTTCTACTTTTTTTCTCTATATTCTTTAGGCGTAACTTTATACTTTGTTTTAAATATCTTATAGAAATAAGTAAGATTTTCATATCCAATTAAATCTATAACTTCAACTATAGGATATTCTGTAAACTTTAAAAGCTCTACAGCTTTGCTAAGTCTTTTTTCTTGCAGTAGTTCTTTAAAAGTCATCTTAGTATGCTTTTTAATTAATTTGCTTAACTTATAATGTGGTTGCTTAAGTTCTTTAGACAGCTCAAAAAGATTTCCTTCTCTGTAAAACTCATCTATATATTTTAAGCATTGAATTATTAACATCTTTTCATAATTATCCACAGAATATGTCTCTACATCTTGTGAATTCTTTACAAGTTCTACTATTAATAATCCTACTAAAAGTTTAATTGTAGCTTTACTCATTATAGAAGGAGTATAAAGTTCAGTTATTATTTTCTCTACTAAGTTTTGTATTTCTTTGTTATCTGCAACCTTAAAATATAAATATTCTCCTTCTTCATAATTAGTATATAAGGTTGTTATTAAGAATCTGCTTATTATATTATCATTTTCTAATAATCCTAATATATAATCGAAGAATTCAGGTTTTATTATAAAATTTATTATTATATCTTCTTCTTTAGAAGCTTCAATTTCATGAGTAATATATTGATTTAAGAAAATTAACTCTCCCCTTTTAAGTATTATTTTCTTATCATCAATTATCTCTGTTAAGCTTCCTTGATAAACATAATTAAATTCAATATAGTTATGCTTATGCTTTGGAAAATCTATAAATCTTGTATGTTTCCTTATATCTATAAGTTCTTCTTTTCCTAACAACTTATTGCTATCTATTATAAATTGACCATTATCAGTATATAAACTTTTATTAACTTCATGCTCACCACTTAAAATTTTATTTTCTTCATCTGTTAGTGCTATTAATTTATTATGAATATACTCTTTCATAAGTTTTCTCCTACTGGCACTTATTTTTATTTACCTTTATTTTAGCATAAGTAAATTTTCACAACAAATTAATCAATTTTTAAAGATAACAAAGCCTTTTACAGTTAATCTAAATCTTTTCCTTGAGTTGAAATTACTTTCTTGTACCAATAGAAACTATCTTTTCTGCTTCTTTCTAAGGTTCCATTTCCTTTATCATCACGATCTACGTAAACAAAACCATAACGTTTCTTCATTTCTCCAGTTCCTGCAGAAACTAAATCAATGCATCCCCACATTGTATATCCCATTAAATCAACACCATCAATATTAATAGCATCTCTCATTGACTCAATATTTTTACGTAGGTATTCAATACGATAAGTATCATGAACACTTCCATCTTCCTCTTTTTTATCATCCCAACCAATACCATTTTCTACAATCCATAATGGTTTATGATAACGATCATATAATGTATTTAATGCAATTCTTAAACATGCTGGATCAATTGCCCATCCCCATGCATTGGTTTCTAAGTATGGATTCTTGATTCCCATAAAAAGATTTCCACCACTTTTATCAACATCGTCGTGTGTTGTAAATGTACTAGAACCGTAGCAAGAGAAACTTAAGAAGTCAGCTGAATATTTTTCAAGAAGCTGAAAATCTTCAGGTTCTGTATCTAAAACAATGCCCTCTCTTTCATATTTCTTCAATCTATAAGCAGGATAATGTCCACCTGTTTGAACATCAGAATAGAACAGACTAGTTTGAGCCGCTTCCATAACCATTAATTGATCAGCAGGATCACATGTATAAGCATACATTGGCTGATATGCTAGCATTTGTCCTACTTTTATTTCATCATTAATTTCATGAGCTGCTCTTACTGCTTTTGCACTTGCTACAAATTGATTGTGAGCTGCCTGTGCTTTGTTTTGAGGTGATGGATCAGATAATCCACCTGCAACAAATGGAGCGAACTCCATACAATTAATTTCATTAAAAGTTAGCCAGTATTTTACTTTTCCTTCATAGTATTTAAAAACTGTTTTTGCATAGTTTTCAAAGAAATTGATACATTTTCTATTTGACCAGCCACCATATTGAATTGTTAAATTAATTGGTGTTTCATAGTGTGATAATGTTACTAATGGTTCTATACCATATTTTGCACATTCATCAAAAACTGCATCATAAAATTTTAATCCTTCTACATTAGGTTCTACGTCATCACCATTTGGGAAAATACGTGCCCAGTTCATACTTAAACGGAATGTTTTAAAGCCCATTTCACCCATATATGCAATATCTTCTTTAAAATAATGATAAAAGTCAGTTGCAACATGACTTGGATAGTATTCACCATCAATAACTGCTGGAATACAATCTTCTGGAATCTTTGCATCTGGTCCAAAACCAGCTACTGATCCTGTTTCGCCAGTTTTTACATTTTTATAAGTTACTCTACGTGGAACTGTATGAGAACCAGAAGTCATAACATCTGATGTGTTAATACCCTTTCCTCCTTCATTCCATCCACCTTCATATTGATTGGCAGCTGTTGCGCCACCCCATAAAAATTCCTTAGGAAAACCCTTCATTTATCTTACCTCCATATCTAATTTTTCACCATTTGTCTCAATGACTTGTTTATACCAATAGAATGAATCTTTACGATAACGTTTCATTTGAGATGATTTCGCCTTTTCATCATCTTCATCTCTATCAACGTAAATAAATCCATAACGCTTACTAATGCCTTCTCTTGTAGAAACTAAATCTACTGCACTCCATGGACAATATCCCATGATATTAGCACCTTCTTCAATACCAATCTCCATTTGTCTTATTGTTTCTCTTAAATGTTCAATACGATAACTGTCATGAATGTTTCCATCTTCTTCTAATACATCAGGACGCCCATATCCATTTTCTGTAATTATCACAGGCAAATGATAACGATCTGTTAAACGCCTTGCTGTAACACGAATACAATAAGGATCAAAAGAATGTCCATCTTCACCCTTAGTGAAATATTCATTTTGACTAGCTCTACCAACACCTGGTTTATCCATTAACTTCATTAAATAACTCATATCACGGTTATCAGCATTTAACATATCACTAAAATCAACCTTATAATATTCTAAATGCTCAGTTGTATCATTACCATAACAATTAAATCCAATAAAATCAGGATGACAAGTTTCCATACATTCAAAATCACCATCTTGTACATCAATAGTAATGTCATTCATTTTGAAATAGCGAAGAACGCTTTGAGGATACTTTCCAAATACCAATGCATCTAAGTAGAAATTATTTCTTAAGTCATCCATATTCATTGCAGCCAAATAATCTACTGGATTGCAAGTTTTTGGATAAGATGTTGTAATATTGGGAGCTGGTCCTATTTTTGCACTTGGGCACATTTCATGACATAAATGAATTGCTTTAGCTTGTGCAACATTTTGGATATGTGCTTGATTATAAAGGGTATTTCCAGATTGGAAAGTTTTTGATCCACCTAGCATATCAAGAGCTCCAAAGAAAATAAGCATATTTTGTTCATTATATGTTAACCAATACTTAACGTCATCCTTATAATTCTCAAATAAAACCTTACAATAATTTAAATAAGCATCAATCATACGGCGATCATTCCATCCACCATATTTTTCTTGTAAAGCAAGTGGTAAATCAAAGTGAAAAATAGTTACAATAGGTTCAATTCCATATTTGTAACATTCCTTAAAAACATCTTTATAAAAATCTATACCTTTTTGATTCACTTCACCTTCACCATTAGGTAATATACGGCTCCAAGAAATAGACATACGATAAGCTTTAAATCCCATTTCGGCCATTAAAGCAATATCCTCTTTATAATGATGATAAAAATCAGATGCATAATGAAAACTACAAGTTCCTGAATTTAATTCCTTAACATCCCAGATAGATAGTCCTCTTCCATCTTCATTATATCCTCCTTCAATTTGAGCACTTGAACTGCTTGCACCCCATAAAAAATCCTTAGGGAAAGACATATTAATCAAACTCCTCTCCATTGTTTTTAATAACATTTTTATTTAAAAAGCACCAACTATTTGATGGTGCTTTTCTTTTTTACATTGCAATACTTTCAGCTTCTTCTTCTAAAGCAGCAGCTTCTTTAGCAATTAATTGTTTTTCATAAATTTTAAAGAATGGATACCATACAATTGCAGAAGGAATTAACATTAAATAATCCCAAATTGCATTTTGCCATCTTAGTGTAGATAAATAACTGCCAAATCCCATTGGAAGTAATGCTGAAATACTAATCCATGCAGGTTGAAGGAACCCAACTTTATATCCTATATATGTGCATAACATAACAACTGGAATATTTAATACATAAGGAATACAAAGTACAGGGTTGTACATAATTGGCATACCAAATGTAAGTGGTTCGTTTATTCCAAACCATCCAGGAACAGCTGAAATTTTTGAAACTGCGCTAATTTGTTTAGATTTAGAACGTATTCCCATTAATGCAAGAGGCAAGGTATTACCTGTACCACCAGCAATTGCCATTCCAGCAAATAATGCAACTGGATAAAAAACTAGAGGTTGTCCTGCTGCATGTGCTGATGCATTTGCAACTGCTGCTTGGATACCTAAAGGCATAATAATCGGAACTAAAATCATAGTACCATGAATACCAAAGCACCATAATAATGCAGCAAAAATACAAATTATGAACATACCTGGAACTGATGTTAATGCATTTAATGGAGTTCCTAATAACGCCATAAATCCTGAAGCAACATTATAAGTTCCCCCTGTACCCACTGATACAGCTGTAGAAGTGGCTAAAAATACTATTGCACTAAATAATAATGGTAAAATTGCTGAGAAACCATCTTGTAAGAAAGGTGGTACAACATCTGGCATCTTAATACGAATATTCTTGTCAACACAAAATTTTTCAATATGCACTGATACAAACACAACAAGGAATCCAATAAACATACCTTGAGCTCCAAGATAAGTCATATCAATACCTGTTATTCCTACTTCAGTTACAATTAAAGTCCCAGCAACTAATAAGAAACATACTAAGGCATCAATAGCATTCATAATTGGAGATTTCATTTTTAAATTTTTAGCATAGTTGAATGCAAATAATGCAACAACCCATAAGGATAAAGAATTCATAGTAAATTGATAAGGTAAATAAATTATTGCATAAATTTTACTGTCGGCAGTGAATAGATTAAATAAAGTACCTACTGAACAAATAATTTGTGATATAGCACCAACCATTATAATACCCATTAATGACATCATAGTAGCTTGCAATGCAGCTAAAAATTTATTACTACCTAATTTTTGTCCGAAGTTTTGTAGCTTGACCATAAATTGACTTTCAAATAATTTTTCCATTTTACCTCTCCTTATTTTATTTATTTTTCAGCATATAGCTTTTTAGCTAACTTCATAATGTTAGAACAATTTGCAATAGCATAATCAAAAGATTCAATTGGAGCGCAAGGTAATCCAGTATTTTCTTTAACTTCTTTCAAACGATATGATACTTGAGGACCAACCAAAACAATATCATAATTTTGATATACATCTTGATATTCACCTAATCCTACTGCCTTAATTTGAAGTTCTTCTCCTGCCTCCTTCCAATATTTTTCCATTTTCTTCATTAAAATACTTGTTGACATTCCTCCAGCACATACTAATAAAATTTTCATGTATTATTCCTCCTTATTTTATTTGCTTTTATAAAGTAAAATAATCTCTTTAATAAGTTCAGATGCAAGCATACTTGTCATCAAATGATCTTGTGAATGAATAAGCAATACATTAATATCCTGTTTCTCACCACTAGCTTCTTTAAATAGTAATTCTGTTTGTGCTTTATGAGCAAGATTTGCTGATACTTCTGATTTTGCTAGAAGTTTTTCTGCTTCCTCAAAATTTCCTGCTTTAGCTTGTTCTAATGCTTGAAATGCAAAGGAACGTGCATCTCCTGAATTTGCAATAATTGTCATTGATACTAAGTCATTTATATCATCCATACAATACTTCTCCTTCTCTTAAATTTATTTGCTTCTCTTAAGTTAATTTCATTTTAGTGTATAAAAAAACCTCTGTCAAAACGATTTCAGAGGGTAAAAACATCATTTTTATACAGTGTATATTTAGTATATATATCAATAAATACACTTTTTCATAATAAGAATTCTCATATTCTTGCATTTTCATCTTAGTGTATTAATTTTTATTACTTTTTTTATTTAGTGTTTACTTATATTCTTTTAAAGTATAGCTTTTCTAATTTCATACTTTTCTGATCTTATCTTATAATTGCTATGATATAATTTATTTATGAAGTTAACAAGAATATTAAAAGTAACTGAAACAGAATTTTATGATTTCCTTGAAAACGATCTCTTGAATAATATTTATCAATGTACAAATAAGAAGCTAAGCTCAAAAGATATCAAGAAAGGATTGAGATATACAAAACATGATGAGAGTGTTTATAGTCGCATTGATATTTCTATTTTGGATTATAAAAGAGGAGAGTTTTACAAGTCAGAAATCAAATCAATAGCTGATAGGATTACAATTTCTTTTGAAACTGAAGTAATAGATAATGAATTAAAAATTGTATTTAATCAGCATATTGAAGGCTTTGAAAGCAAAAAACATAATAAATTTATGAGAATGTTTAGTGAAGCTGTTTACTATGGTAGGATGACAGACACTCTCTATGATATTCAAAAGAAGATTGTTACTAATAGAGAAAATTTTATAGAACCTATTTTTCCTAATTAATAAACTAGAAATTAAAATAGCTACTATTCTTTTGAGTATAAACTTATAAGAAAAATTATATGCCCACTACCTATTTGATAGTAGGCATATAATTTTTATAATCCTTTTTATTTATATCTTTTTTATAATCATGATTATAGTTGCAATTTCATTATCATCTATTATAACCTTAAATGTCTTTTCCAAAGTTTTTAAGATCTTAACAATAACTTGATAATCTTCTTCAAACAATGAGATGATTTTGTTTTTTTCAGGATTATTACTAGCTGATTTACCTTGTAATAGTCTTTCCATCAAACAAGCTAAATGCATAAATAGCCCTACTTTCTGATCTTCATTTAAAGAATAGTACATACTAAATTCATCAATAATATTAGGTAATATGGTTTTAAGTTTAGATATTGATACATACTTAAATTGTTCTTCTAAATATAGATAAACATCATTATAATTAAATGAAGATGAATTTAAAGGCTCAAACATTAATATACGATCTATATACTCCTTTGAATTTTCAAATATTTTTTTAATAGGAATAAAAGGAATACCAAGTAATTTGGGATCATAGGTCCCAACAAAAGCATGAATTCTATAAGTTTTTTTAAGTGCTAAAATTTCTTTTAAAAGTTCATCTCTTGCAGATATTGATAGAGCTATTGTTTTCATTCCAAGCTTAGAATACTGATCAATGTAAAGTTTTAATTGCATTGCTCCTCCTTCTCCTGTATGGCAAAGAGTAATAATAACGCCATGACGCTTTTCTTCATTTTTTCTCATATTATTAATTTCTAAATTCGCCATATGGTACACATAATCAATATCGCTCTCCATTGAACATTTTCTTGCAACATCAATACCAATTAAAGTAATAGGAATATTAATATATCTAATTTTTGTATCTATTTCCTCTGCAATAGTTTCAAGCATTGTCTTTATAGATCCCATATCATATATAACAATAACTCCTTTTCCGCAATCAATTTTCTTAATTAATGCCTTAATTTCTTCCATAGCCTGTCTTGTGCCAACCTCTAAAGCCATATTATAGCTATATGCATTATTACAATGAGTTAAACTATTAGTAACATCTTTCAAAGAAGATGCCGTTTCATTACCATGCATAATATAAAGCAAAACAGGATGACCATCATCATTATTTTCATCAGTTTCAATTAAAAACATAGCAATTAAAGCAATCTCATGAATAGGCAAATCCAAATTTATTTGTTCTTTTAAAACAGTTGCTAATTGTACACTAATTGCATATTCTTGTGGATAGTCTTGAATAATCTTTACTATTTGATCATTATCCACTCTTTGATGGTTAAATTTTAAAGTTAATAAGGAATTGATGTGTAGACAAAGACCATAAAATGCATTTGATTTCAATTTTATTCCAAGTCCCTTTTTACCAGTATTAAAAAAGTTAGTAACAATATCAATCACTTTTTTATCCACAATTTTTGAAAGCTGATTCAAATTATTTGAATCATCAAATCCATTGTAATATCGATATTTCTTAAGTAAATTACGAACATGTGTGTTCATAACATTTTCAATTCCTCTATCGTTAATTCCTAAATTGACTAATTCATCATACTGTTTTTTAATTTCAGAATACATATCAACCACAAGATGTGAATCATAATATCCTTCATTATTAGTATTTTTATCATAAATAATAGATTCTCTATTTCCTATGAGTACATCAATTTCAGTATCGCAGCTTTTTAACTTTAATAAACTCTTTTTAATTTGCCCCTTAAAATCATTGACACATACACAGATGTCTTGTTCTGCCTCATTAACTACACGTACATAGGCATTTGCACATGAGGCTTTAATATCAAGCTCTAATCCCTTAACATTATAAACAAAGTCTGATAATAGCAATGCCTTAATAGATTCTGTAGTTACTTCAATACAACGATCCGAATTAGATGCCTCAACTTTGAAAAAATGACTTATAAGATCAAAGCGTTCCTTCATAGAACGGTCTTTCAGTTCAGGTAATTCTATAGTAACAGGAATCATACGATTAATTTGTAAATTACTTTGTGGTGAACATGCTAATACTAAAAATAAATCATTACATTCTATTGAGTTAGATTTATCCTCTGAATAAATTCTGCCTGAATCTAGAAATCCAAACAACCGACTTTGTTGTTTAGCATCTAGTAAATCAACATTATCAATGAAAAGCATTCCCCCCTGAGCTCGTACAAAACAACTATTATTTAAATTATCTTGTGTTCCAAAAAGTTCATCACTTAATACAGAAACATTCTTAGAATAATGCCTACAATCAATTTTTACATATGGCGCATTTTTAGATAAAATATCACTTTCTTGAGCAAATTGAAACATTAAAGAGGCAAAATAAGTTGTTCCGCATCCTGTTTTAGAAGAAAGTAAAACATTTAAACTAGAGCGTGGATATAAAATTGCAGCCTTTGCCAATTGAATAGCATTTCTTAAGCTACCATTATAGCCAACTAATTCGGTAAAACAGGATTTTTCTGCACTTTTATGTATTTGTTCAGGAAGTTTATAATAAACTGGTCTTGTTGTTGTTTTTGTAAGCTTTCCTTCTTTAACTAACTCATTTAATAAAGCACTAACATTAGAACGATGTAATTTTAGAGACTCTGCAATTGTTTTAGTTTCTACACCACTTTTACTTTTACTATAAATTTCTTGTTGTATGAATTCGTATACAATTTCTTTTACAGTTTTCACCTTATTAATCCCCTTCCTGCAATAACTTATAATATTAGTGTATAACTATATAATTATACACAATATACCAAATTTATACTTTCATTATAAATTTAATTACTTCATTTTACAAGAAGTGGTTCACTAATTAAAGGTTTTATAAATAAAAAACTAATATAGGCTATTAAATAGCTCCATATTAGTTTTTTATATTATTATTAAATTACTCTAGCAACTTCACTTGCTTCTGCTACAGCATTAAGTGCTCTACGTGCACGAACTGCATCACCAACAGCATGACATGGAATTCCATTTTCTTCGCAATACTTGCTTATATTGTCAAAGTTTCTTGATCTTGCTCCTATAGCAACTATCACTGAATCACATGGTAATTTTTCAATATTTCCATCTTTCTCAATAACAACTGAATTATTTTCTATTTCAATACATTTTGCATTAGTTACAGTATTTACACCTTCAGTGTATAAGCTCTCCATTACACAAATCTTACGTAATTGTCCTAAATCTTTTGCAACTTCATCAAGCATTTCAACAACTGTAATACTTTCAGCTTTTCCATTTAAATATTCTGCAACTTCAAGTCCTACTAATCCTCCACCTATTACTACTACCTTTCCTGAAGCTATTGCTTTACCAGAAAGTATATCATGTGAATTTGTTACATTAGGAAGATTTGCTCCTGGAATATTTAAACTCATTGGAGCTGAACCTATAGCTATTATAACTTCATCTGGATTTATTTCTTCTATTAATTCTGTTGTAACAAGTGTATTAAGTTTAATTTCAACACCTTCATTTATTGCTTGTTGTCCTCTAGATAGCGCTGCTTCTTTCATTTCTTCTTTTCTTGGAGCTGCTCCAGCTAAAGCAAATTGACCTCCAAGAGAATCAGATGCTTCACAAATTATAGGGTTATGTCCTCTTTTCTTTAATATTATAGCTGCTTCAAGCCCTGCAATTCCACCACCAGCTATTAATACTTTCTTTGGTGTATCAGTTTTAAATATTTTATATTCAGCTTCTCTTCCTAAAGCGGGGTTTCTAAGACAAGTTATAAATGGCATTTCAGTAGAAACAAAACCATCATAACAACCTTGGTTACAACCAACACATTTAATTATACTGTCCTCTTTCCCATCCTTAGATTTATTACAGAATTCTGGATCTGCAAGTTGAGATCTTCCTATTACAACCATATCAGCTTGGTCATTTTCTAAAATTTCCTCTGCAAGAGCTGCATCATTTATTCTTCCTACTGCAACAGTTATAAGTCCTGTTTCTTTTCTTATTCTTGCAGCATTTTTCACATTAAATCCTCTTTGTAAATCAACTGGAGGAACCTCAAATTTTATTGCTGCACTTGAGAAATTACCACGAGATACATCTACTACATCAACTCCTGCTTCTTTAGCCATTTTACAAAATTCTATAATGTCTTCTATAGTAAGTCCACCTTCTAAATAGTCGTCTTGAGCAACCACACGCATAAATAAAGGCATATCTTCTGGTATGTTTTCTCTAATAGCTTTTATAGCTTCAATTGAAAATCTTGCACGGTTTTCAAGGGATCCACCATACTCATCTTCTCTTTTATTAAAGAAAGGGCTTAAAAATGAATGAGGAACATAATTGTGTCCTGCATGAAATTCTATTGTATCAAATCCAGCTTCAACAGCACGTCTTGCTGCTTCACCAAAGGATTTAACTGCTTCTTTTATAGTTTCAAGACTTGCTCCAGGCATTATATAATCTGTTCCTTGCACTGGAATATCACTTGGAATAATAATCATTGCCTCTGGATCACTAGCAACAGCAAGTCCACCAAGCCAAAGCTGAACTCCAGCTTTACCACCTGCTTCATGAATTGCATCTGTTAATTTTTTTAATCCTTGTATATACTTATCTTCAGCTATAGATAAAAACTTCTTTGGTGATGCAGGAGCGTATACTGAACAAACCTCTGTAAAATTAAGACCGCACCCCCCTACCACTCTAGCAACTTGATAATCAATAATTTGCTGTGTTACAAACTTATCCTCTGTTGCCATTTTGGTTCCCATAGCAGGAAACATAATTCTATTTTTTAATTCTAACCCCTTAATTTTTATTTCACTAAATAGTTTATTATAAGCCATTTAATTGTCCTCCTAGTTTTATACTTTTAGTTATTTTTTTAACATTGTTTTGTAAAATTTTTTTTATTCGTTCTAATTTAATTGTTTACAGTACTGTTCTATAGATATTATCTATAAAGATATTATAGAATGTTTAACAAATTAAATCAATATGTTTAATACATTTTGTTTTAATTTCGTAATATTCAGATAATTATGTTGAAATAAAAGACTACCTTATTAAGTAGCCTTTAGAACCTTTATTATACTCTCAATAAATTTTATTCTTTCATCCCTAGTATCAACTATATTTTTAGCAAAATCCATAATATCACAATTTTCAATGGTATGTGTAATTGATGCCATAAATATTGCCATTTTATGTTTTAGCGGCATTTTATTATTTATAGTTATTTCTTCTAAGGTTTTTTCCATTTTTTTATGCATATTACTATTCTCATTTATAATAAGTCTTGAAATTTCATCATTTTCATTATTTTTTAAGGCATCTCTCAAGATTACAGTTACTCCAGGGAATCTTAACATATATTCCATTATTTCATTAGCTGCTAAAATTAACTTTTCTTCATCATCTTTGTATTCCTTATTATTCAATATTAATGAAACTGATTCAGTATTAGTTAAATAAAACTGTCTAACTTGCTTTAACATTTCCTCTTTGCTTCTAAAGTAATAATTTATAGCACTTACATTTACATTTGCTTCTTTAGCAATTGCACGAACCGGTACATCCATTGTTTTATTTTTTCCTATTAAATACAATGCTCTATCTAAAATTTTTTCTTCTACGCTCATTAACTCTCTCATTTCACAATAAAACTCCCATCTACGATACTATTAAGATTTATTATAAACTATAAAATAATTTATTTAAACTTATTTTCAATATTCTAATTGACGAAATAATATTTAAATCATTATAAAAAGTCTACTCAATCAAATAATTTAAAGATAAGGAATTCAAACATAAATCAAAAATTAAATGTGATAATTTTTCGCACGAAATATCAAAATCATTTATAATCCAGTTTCCTATTACACTAAAACTTCCCATTATTACATAGTTATAAATATATTCTGAAGGATGCATATCAAAGAAATCAGATAGCTTACTTTTAATAGGAGTAATAGCTATTTCAATAAACTTTTTTTGAAAATGTAAGTGATAATCACTGCATAGAAGTACATAAAAAATATTTTATTTTCTTGTATATAAATGAGCATTAATTCAAGAGTTTTGGTATTATTATTTTCAATAAACATATCTAGGTAATCTATCATTTTATCTAATACTTTTTTTTCAATGTTATTTAATAAGTCATATTGATTCATATAGTGCTTATAAAAAGTTGATCTATTTATTCCAGCATTTTCACATAACTTAGATATACTTATCTGCTCAATTCTTTTTTCCTTAAGAAGCTCTATTAATTTATTTTCTAATATTTTTTTTGTTAACATGGCTCTTCTATTATTTTCCTTATTCAATTAAAATCCTCCAAAAACAAAAAACTTAATTATAGAAACTCTTCTTATACTTTATATTATTACATCTAAGCTTATTTACTTTTACTTCTTTTTAATATTTTTTTTAAACCTTTAATCATATGTCCATTAGCAGTATCAACAAAAAATTCTGCAAGTTCTACTGACATACTTTCTGGACTAAATAGAGGCATAGATTTCATTGGATTATCAGACGCTGAATCCATTATCATTCTAAATCTAGAATTTGTATAATCCACCTTTCCTCCATTGGTTTTAGCTATGGTTTTTTCCATTGCTTTATACATAATTTTATTCACCAAGCTAGTTTCTTTCATTTCCTTTATGGAGCTTGTCATATCATAACATCCTCTAGTTTGTGGTACATACTCTGGGTACTCTCCATAAATTGTAACAAAATCCTTTTTGGTAGGAATTCCTTTAAGCGAATAGTACCACTCACTACAATCACTCTTAACTGGTTTTTCACCCTTTAATTCTACTACTTGTTCTAGTCTGATATCTTTACAGCTCGCTCCTATTTGTATATAGTATTTTCCTTCTTCTACAATCCAATCTCCTTTGTCAAGACTATATATAGCAAAACTTCTTTTATCTAACTTAAAGCTTACTTTATTTATTTCACCTTTCTTTAAGTTTACCTTATTAAATCCTTTAAGCTCTTTAACTGGTCTATATGCACCATGTGTTTGTGGTGCAACATATAATTGCGCTACTTCCGCCCCGTCAAAATCTCCAATGTTTTGTATAGTAGCCGTAACTTCTATTTCATATTTATCTAATATTCTAATATCTATGTCTGAATACTTAAATTCTGTATAAGATAATCCATAACCAAATGGATAACGAACCTCTTTTTCAGTTGTTTCAAAATATCTATATCCGCAGTACATACTCTCAAGATAATCCCCTAACTTAGGATTCTTAATAAAATAACTGCTATTAACCACATCCTCATATTTATATGGATAAGTTTCTGTTAACTTTCCACTTGGATTTTCTTTTCCAAACAATAAATCTGCTGCCGCTAATCCACCTGCTTGTCCAGATAACTGCATATGAAGAATCGATTTTACATTGTCAGCCCATGGCATCTCTATAGCAGAACCACCAACTAAAACTACAATAATGTCCTTATTTACATTTAATAGATTTTTTAATAACTTCATTTGATTATTAGGAATTCTCATATGCTCTCTATCAAATGACTCACTTTCGTATATATCAGTAAGACCTATGCACAGTATTAATTTATCACAACCTTTTGCCTTCTCCACAGCTTCTTTAATTAAATCATCATTATCATAGTCCCCTAAAGTATATCCTGGTGCAAAATTTATTTTCTTAGTATACTCACTAATACCATCTAATAAACTATTAAGTTTTGTAGGAGTAACAAGTGAAGAGCCTGTCCCTTGATATCTTGGAGTTTTAGCAAGTTCCCCTATTACTGTTACATTCATGTCTTTTTTTAATGGAAGAATTTTATCTTCATTCTTTAACAAAACACCACCTGCAGCTGCTACTTTACGTGCTAGTTGATGATTTTTTAAATGTATATCTTCATCAACTATGGATTTATCCGTGTTAGTTGTTCTATCTATTAGTTCTAATAGTCTATCTACAGCTTTATCGATATAACTCTCATCTAAAATACCACTTTCCACAGCTTCCTTTACTTCTTTGTCAAATCTTCCTTTACTTCCAGGCATCTCTAAATCTAATCCAGCTTTAAATCCTTCTACTCGATCATTCGTAGCGCCCCAATCCGTTACAACAGCACCATCAAATCCCCATTCTTCACGTAAAATATCCCATAGTAAACGTTTATTGTCACTGCAATAAATTCCATCTATTTTATTGTAGGCACACATAACTGTTGTTGGCTTTGATTCTTTTACTGCCATTTCAAATGCTGTAAGATAGTATTCTCTTAAAGCTCTTTCATCAACCAGTACATCTGTACTCATACGCTTTAGTTCTTGATTATTTAATGCAAAATGTTTAAGAGATGTTCCTACTCCGTTGCTTTGTACCCCTTGTATCCACGCACTTCCTAGTTTTCCTGATAAAAAAGGATCTTCACTAAAATATTCAAAATTACGACCACATATTGGACTTCTTTTCATATTTACTCCTGGTCCAAGAACTACATTAACCTCTTCTTTCACAGCCTCTTTTCCTATTGCATTCCCCATCTCTTCAATAAGCTCTAAATCCCAAGTTGCTGAAGCTGCACTAGCTGTAGGAAAACATGTTGTCCTTACACTTCCATTTAGACCTAAATGATCATTTTCTCCAACTTGCTTACGTAATCCATGAGGTCCATCAGATAAAAATAATGATGGAATACCATACTTCGAAAAATCTTTAGTTTGCCAAAAACTTTTTCCTGAACAAAAAGCTATTTTTTCTTCTAAACTCATTTTATCTATTATTTCTTTATGTTTCATAAATTCCTCCGCATTAATAATTGATTTCTAAATACTAAAATTATAAATTATTTAGACATATTTTTATTGTATAATATATAGTTTTTTGTATAATGACTACTTATATATACTAGGCTTTTAAAGAGCTTATAATCATTATATTTATAACGTTTATAAGCTCACAAAGTCTCTCTACTTTTTCACATCTTCTATAATGCTGGCAGCGTAATAGTTAAATTCATCTTTGTCATGAAGTGGATACCATACTTGAGCAAAAAATGGATTTTTCTTAGCTTCCTCATCATAGTTCCATGGCGCTGGTAAACAATCTGGACACCAATGACCTCCTAACAAAATCAGCGCAGGGCTAGCTTCAAATTTATGCCCAAAAGCGCACTCCCACTTAAGTTTTGTATATAAATCACCCTTAACCATTGTATCTGATAAACATTTTCCACCTCTAAACTCAGCAGCTTTTTTCATATCATTTATATCTAATTCTGATTTTGGCTTGCTCTCGTCATATCCGTGATCAAGTCTTTTAGCAACTTTTGATGGTTCAACATATTTATACTCATCCCATGTTGGTATAGCTTGCCATCTAGCTTTTGAGCCAAAAAATGAAGTTATTCTATCATTAACATTATTTTTTATCCAATACATGGTACCTAATTCCTTATTTGCTACAGGTTCCATTATGAATTTCTTTATTATAAATGATGGTACAAACTTTGCTAATTTCATTTTAAACGGTGCATTTTTACCTAAATCATCAATAAATTCATCTGCTGAACCACTTCTAAAATGAAGGTATTCTTCTAACACATCTGAATCCTCATACCATTGTCCATGAAAATTTCTTGTTGCAAACCAATTTAAATCTACAACTTTTTCCAGTTTCATGCCTAAAGCATTAAAGCTCTTCTGCATAAACTCATAGTTTGTTGTTCTATATTTTTCTCCTCCTCCAATATTATAAACCCTTCTCCAAAACTCTTCTGGAACGTCTTCTTCACATGCATTTGCTATAAGTCTGCCTGAATCTTTTGCAGTTGCCCATTCAAATACACCTTGTATAGGTTCATGGAACATTATTGGATCTAAGTTATCTAATAGTGATGGGTACAACACTCCCGTTTGCCTTAATGATACCCAATATCTTAATCCTGATTCAATTACTTCTCTTTCTGCTATGGTTTTTGTAATAGCATAATTATCATACATACTTATTTTTATTGGATCTCCAGTTCTTCCCCAATGTATTGGTGGATTTCTGTCTCCAGTTTCAGCTACTGTTCCTATATAAACTAATTTAATACTATCTTTATTAGGTTGAGCCTTAATCGCATTTACAATATTCTTTACCGCACCTATATTTACTTTATTTGTTAAAGTCGGCATATAATCTGCTGCTGGAGATACCATACCGCCTACATGCAAAACATAATCTGCTCCCTTTACACATTTTAATACATCATTATAATTTGTTAAATCTCCCCATACTATCTTAACTCCAGACTCATTTTCATATGGTGACATTATCTTTTTATCTTTTTCAGTTGGTAAAACTAAAGTTACTATATTAAATCTATCTCTTCTACCTAGCAACTGTTTAAACCCTTCCTGTCCCATATTTCCTGAAGCACCTGTTAAAAAAATTGTCTTCTTACTTTTCATAGTCCTCACTCCTAAATTATCCTTTTAGTAATTTTTTAATGTTAACAAAAATAAATAATCTTTCATTTTTAAATTATAATCTGGTCTTGCATATATACTAATACTACTAAGTCTAAAATTATTGTATTATTTTTTGTATTTTGTATAGATAATTAGATTTTCTTAGAAATTATATTAAAAAAGCGTATTTAATAGCATTTATTTACCATTAAATACGCACTTTATTAATTATTTTTTTCGCCCTTCATCCCACTGATTTCTGATCTTTCACAAATAAATTCATATATACCAGAGCACACATCTATACATACATTTTCTTCATAGATATAAAAACCATTATTAACCTCACTTGGTCTAATTAAAAGAACTTTACTTATATCTTCACATGGAAGGATTATTTTTGCTGATGTATTCGGTGGTATTTGTACTTTCATAGAAAATTTATTGTTATTTATTTCCCATGAACTTTTAATTTCGCCATATAAGCTTATATATTTTGCACTTGCACTGGTTAATGTTCCTCCTGGTCTTGGAGCTATTACAAAAGTTTTATATCCAGTTGACTTTTCATCAATATCAATCCCAGCTACATATTGAAAAAACCACCCTACTATTGCTCCATAAGAGTAATGATTTAAAGATTCCCTTGGAACATTTTCTTCATTTACCCCATCCCAATGTTCCCAAATAGTTGTAGCTCCTTTAGTAATAGGATATAACCAACTCGGATGACTAGTTTGCTCCACTAATTTATAGGCGGTTTCAATATGCCCAAAATCACATAGAACCTTACATATAAATGGAGTTGAAAGAAATCCAGTGCCTATATTGTAATTATTCTCTTCTACGAGCTTTGATAATTTATCAATTGCTGGCTTCATTTTTTCTTTAGGTAAAAGACCTAAAGCCACAGGTCTAACATATAAGCATTGTCTTGAAGAACCTATATCTCCATTATTAGTAAAATTATAAATGTATGCACATTTTGCATTTTTAGACAATGCTCTATATCTCTCTGCTTCATCTTTTTTTCCTAATGCCTCAGCACATTCAGCTAACAATCCACTTGAATAAGCAAAATAAGCTGTTGCAACTTCAGGAACTGAAAAAACTACCTGTTTTCCTACATTCTCTCCTTTAAAATCTTTAGATGCAGGTTCTGCCCATTCTCCCCAATGAAATTTTGTATCCCAAGTATATTTTCTGTAAGGATTTTTCTTAAATATACGGCTCCAATGAGTTTTTTTAGCACAATTAGCCTCATAATCAACCCATGCCTTCATGCTATCCCATTGCTCTTCTAATATTCTTTTATCTCCGTATACTTTCCACATAGTCCAAGGTATAATTACAGCAGCATCTCCCCAGCCAGCTGAACCTTCTACAAATTTCATTGCCTTATCTTTCTCTACACCAACAGAAGGAGATATGTTACAAATCATTCCATTAGAATGTTGTTGTATTGCCACGTCTTTCATCCACTTAGTAAAAAATGTGGCTGTATTCATTAAGGTACTGCCTGTTCTTGCAAAAACCTGAGCATCTCCTGTCCATCCAGCTCTTTCCCTTTGGGGACAATCTGTTGGAACATCTATAAAATTTGATTTTTCACTCCATAGAGTGTTTTTTACAAGCTTATTTATCATATTATTAGAACATTCAAACTCACCAGTTTCCATCATATCTGAGTATATAGCAACAGCCTCAAAATTTTCAGCCTTAACCTCTTCTGTCCAATTTTTTACTAAAACATATCTAAAGCCATGAACTGTAAAGTGTGGTTTAAATTCTTCTAATTCTTTTCCTCTTAGTGTATAATTTATTTCCTGCTTTAAAGGTCTTTCTTTCGGTCTTGATGTATTATTTAAATGTTCAATAGTAAAATTACCATTTTGGTCTAGAGTTTCTCCATGCACTAATGTAACTGTACTTCCCCCTTTTCCACTTACCCTAAACTTCACATATCCTGACAAGTTTTGTCCAAAATCCAAAACAGTATTTCCATCAGGAGTTCTCAAAATTATTGGATTAAAACTCTCTTTCTCGCGTATAGGAACACTATTACTTCCAATCAATATGTCATATTTATAGCTCCCTACATTAACCTTATCCCAATACGCATCCTTAAAATTTGATTTATTCCATCCTTCTATATCATATCTTGCATCATAGTTTTCACCATCTTGCAAGTCACTAAGTCTAATTGGTCCTTCTTTAGTTGTTTTCCAATTTTCATCTGTTACTATAGTAATTGTTTCTCCATCTAAGAGTTCAATTTCAAGTTGAGCTAACAAAAGTAATCCTGTACCATAAATATTTCTCCAGCCATAATTCCCTACTCTTCCTCTAAACCATCCATCTCCTAATATTACACCTAACACATTCTGCTTTAAATCTATTAGTTCTGTCACATCATAGGTCTGATACTGAAGTCTTTTATCATAGTTTGTGGCGCCTGGAGTTAATACCTGATCTCCTACCCTTTTTCCATTAATCCATGCCTCATAAACTCCACAAGAAGTTATATATAGTCTAGCTTTTTTTACAGCTTTATCTAAACAAAACTCCTTTCTTAAATAAGATGCTGGGTATTGTATATTAGAATCTATCTCTTTTTCTGGATTAATCCATTTTGAACTCCAGTCTTCAACTTTTAATAATCCCATTTCGAAAAAAGCAATATCACTCCAATCACTTTCTTTCCCTTCTTCATCCCATATCTTAACTTTCCAGTAGATTCTTATACGACTTTTAAGTTCTTTTCCACCATAATATATATGTGTACATTCATCGCTTTGTATTTTCTCTGAATTCCAAGTTAACTCTTCATTTTCTAATTGTTCTAAACTTTCAGCAGCTTTAATTTGATATGCAGTCTGCATAAAATTATATCTACTATCACAATCTCCAAATCTCCAGTATAATCTTGGTTTTCTTATATCAATCCCTATAGGATTAGTTAGATACTCACATTTTAAAAAACAGGTTTCATTTTTTTCTCCTTACTTTTAATATTTTATAAATGCTAAATCTTCAAAAAGATGATCTTTGTAAAACAAAAATCATCTTTAAGTTTTTAACCTATATGTTATTTAACAATTGCAGCTATAACTATATCTTCCACTCATTAATATATGATTTTCTCCATTAGGTAAAACAAGAGTACAACTTGTTGATACTGGAACCTCAATACTAATTGAGAACTTTTTACTTTCTATATTCCATTCAGATAAGACCAATCCATAAGGAGTTCTAACACTTCCTTTTGCCCAAGTAAGTTCGCCTCCTATAATTGGTTCAATCTTAAAAGTTTTATATCCTCCACTAGTAGGCTCTATCCCAGCGATACGTTTATATAGCCAATCACCAACTGCTCCATTAGCATAATGATTAAACGATACCATTCCCCCTGATGATTCTTCTTCAGACTTTCCCTCTTTAACTTCTCCAAGATTTACTGTGCCATCCGGCCTAAGTGCATCCCATCTTTCCCAAATTGTAGTTCCTCCAGCTTTAACCTCATAAAGCCAAGAGGGACAAGTATCTTGAAGTAACAAGTCATATGCAGCCTCCGTATATCCATTATCAGATAGTGCAAATAAAATATATGGAGTTCCTGTAAAACCTGTGGTAAGATGATTACCAGCTTCCTTAATAAGCCTGTCAAGATTCTTCGTCATGACCTTTCTTTCATCTCCTTCTACCATGTTAAAGTGAAGTGGGAGTACATAGGCTGTCTGAAACTCATTTTTCAGTGTTCCTTTTCCATCAGTAAATACCTTACGATATGCTTTAATAATTTTATCTCTTAGATTACGATAGTATTCAGCATCTTCTTTTTTCCCAAGTAATTCTGCAATCTGTGCGACAATTGCACAAGAATTTGCAAAATAAGCAGTACCAACCCATTTCCCTTTCTTCAGCCACTGTTTAGTAGTTTCTCCTGGGGCACACCAATCTCCAAAATGAAATGGGAAACGCCAAATATAACGACTATTAGGAGTGAATGATAGAAAAGCTGACCATCTCTTAGCTGCTTTAAGAAATTTTTTCATTGTATCATATTGTCTACTAAGAAACTGAATATCTCCTCTAGCAAGATATTCAGCCCAAGGGACAAGAATACAGCTATCTCCCCAGCAAGAATTTGCTAATGGTGGCCAATTATCTCCAGCTCTAGGAACAACCATTGGAATACCACCTCCAAAACCTTGCTCTGATTTTACATCAACTAACCATTTATCTAAAAATCTACTCATATCAAAATTATAACAAGCAGTTGAAGCAAAAACTGCAATATCACCAGTCCACCCTTGACGTTCATCTCGTTGTGGACAATCAGTTGGTATATCTACAAAATTAGATTTTCCTCCCCATCTGATATTACTATTAAGTTTATTTATAAGTTCATTTGAGCATTCAAAACTTCCTATTTCTTCAAAATCTGAATGTAAAACAAAAGCTTCAAGCTCTATATCTTTAGGATCTACTCCTTTTACACCTACATATCTAAATCCCATATATGTTAATCTTGGTGAATAAGTCTGCTCACCATTTATACAAATATAAGTTGCCGTAGCTTTTGCTGTTCTCAACGATTTTACAAACAGTTCTCCATCCGCAATAACTTCAGAATGCCTAAAAACAATCCTTTGAGAATTTCGCCCAAATATCTTTGCATTTATTACTCCAGCAAAATTCTGTCCAAAATCATATATAACTTCACCACTAGGTGCTATTGTGGAAGATATTGGTTTCATAATTCCCTGTGCTTTCACAGAATTTCCATATTGGGCAACAATGTTAGGATTCTTTGTAGTTTGAGTTACTGTTGCTTGTCTCCAAACAAGTTTATCCAAATCTACCCTAGCATCATAGGTTTCCCCATCATACCATTCTGCCATACGATAATTGCCATCTTCCGTTACTTTCCAATTATCATCAGTACCTATAACCTCACTAGTTCCATCTTCATATTCTATGTGTATTTCACAAAGAAGCGCTTGTCTGTCTGCATTAATCTTATTCTTTCTTACATAATTAAATGCTCCTACCGCCCATCCTCCTGCTACTATTGCAATTAAGAGATTAGATCTTTCAAGCATTGCTGTAATATCATATGTCTGATACTGTATCTGATGGTCATATGAGGTAAATCCCGGTGCAAAGTAATCTTCACCTACCTTTTCTCCATTTATCATTAACTCATAAATCCCTAAAGCAGTGGAAGTAATCCATGCTCTAGTAATTTTCTTTTTCACATCAAACTTATGACAAAAGGTCATTGGAACAGGTGATTCTTTATCTGGGAAATCATAACTCCCATCAGTAATCCACTTTCCTTTCCACGGCATACCCATTCTCCCAGTCATAAAAGATGTTATAGACTCCGCAAGTTCCCTACTTTTACCCTCTACTTTTATGTGTACATCATATTTAGTAAATGGTTTTAGATCTCCAGTATATATATTGTTAATTTGATTGGTGGTTTCATAAGTCCAGTTACCTACTGTTATGGTAGCTTTTTTTAATGCTTCTTCCTTTAAACTAGACTCAAGTCCGAACGATATATTAGGTTGTCTATCTGTAATACAGTTTTCGCTGAGATTTTCTACTTTTAAAGCAGATATTTTTAACATAGTTCCATCTCCCTACGCATTTTAATTTCTTCCTGTTTTTTTATAATATCTTTTTCAACGTTCAATGATAAAAGTAAAATAATCATAATAATACTAGTTATTGTTTCCAATCCGACAAAACTAAATGTTATAACATTTTTTACTGTTTCTGTTTGAACAGCTATCAAGCTTCCTGTTGGTCATAATAAGGTGAAACGTATCCAGCAAAGGATAAAATACCATTGAAAATCCCAATACAAATCCCACCAGCTGTAACAGCAATGGTATTATAAACTGACATAGCTATACCATCACAGCGAAAGCCTACTTTCCACTCTATGTGATCCAAAGTATCAGCAAACAATGCCATGATTACATATGCACATGGAAGTCCCCCAATATTTTTTATAAACTGACCTATTAAAACAATTATCATATTACTTGGGAAAATCCAGCAAATTATACTTCCGACTGCATATAATATAAATCCAGCAACTGTAAGATTTCTTTTACCAAATTTCTTTGCTAGTGGCCAAACTACAAAAACGCCTATTCCCATTGGTATTCCCCCAATGATAGAAAGCATACTTTGTGTTACCCCATCATTATAAGTTCCTAAAACATAGTTGCAATAATAAACAAGGCTAAGATTTTTCAAGTTTGATCCCATTATATAAATTAGAAAATATGCAAAAATAATTACCATATATTTATCTTTAAATATTACTTTAAGCTGCCTCTTATAAGAAATATTTTCTTGTTCTTTACCCACACTTTCTTCTGTTACACGTTCCTTAGTATAATAATATTCCAAGAGTGTTAAAGGTAATGCAATAAAAGAAATTACACTCATAATAGTTATCCAATTACCTTTATCTATACCAACCTTAGGCATAATAACTGTTGGAAATACAAGGGCAACAATTATACCACTCATCATAATTGTTGCAATCTGATTAAACACTGAAAGTTTTCCTCTTTGAGTAGTATCTCTAGTTGATAGCGGCGCCATCAAATTATGACTCATACTAAATATAGTAAATGCGAAAGAGTAAAAAAGATTATATGAAAAAATAATCCATATAACTTTTAGAGTTGTACTCATTTCTGGAACAGCAAATAAAAGTATTCCTGAAATTGTGATTACTGGAGCAGAAAATAATATCCAGGGTCTTGCCTTTCCTTGTTTTGTTCTTGTTCTATCGATTACATAACCCATAACTATATTTACTATTGCATTGATTACCTGAGAAACAATAGGAAAAATAACCAAAAATGCTCCTCCCCATATTGAAGTTAACCCTAAAACGTCTGTATAATACACATTTAAATAAGTTGCTAAAACCGCATTAAGTAATAAAGCTCCAGCAGGTCCAAGTAAATACCCAAGCCAGCGTTCTTTTCCTGTAGTATCTTGTGCGTTAACACGTGAGTTAAAAATCTTTTTACTTAAAATTCCTTTAAAAAATTCCATTATAAAATCTCCTATCTTATTTTAGATGAAAGTCTCTATTTTTATTAAAATTTAAATTATTTTTATAAATCCGTATTTTTGTTTTTATAATATTGAAACTTCTCTTATTAAAAACTACTTAAGCATACGATTACACATGTATTAAAATCTATTCCCCCTTATTCTACATTTAGTTTATAATTCTTTAATCCTTTATAAAATCTTATCTTCATACTAATCTATAGCACTGAATTTTTATTGTACTTTTTTTTATTTTTGTATTCATTATTGTTTTTAATTAAAAACTAAATTAATTTTTTAAATACTAAATAGTAATCTATTAAATTTTAAGGAGTGTGTCAAAATGATTAAATTTAAATCATTCTACGACACTCCTTTTATCTTTACTTTACTTTGATATAAATTTTATACTGGGTGAAAAACTAGTCCTATTAAACCTGGACCTGTATGAACCCCCAATGATGGACTTATCTCACTCATATATATTGAAGTTACATTATTATGTATCTTTATTTTCTCATATATTTCATTTGCCTTATCTTGCGCCATTCCATGCATAACTGCAACATTCATCTTAACATTATCAAGCGACGAAAAAAGTACTTCTAAAATACTTTTGATAGCCTTCACATTCCCCCTTGCTTTAGAGTAAATATAATATTTCCCCTCTTCATTTACAGATATGATAGGCTTTATATTCAGAACACTTCCTATAGAGGATGCAACAAGTCCTATCCTCCCACCTTTCTTTAAATACTCTAATGTATCTACAACATATAGTATCTTCATCTTAGACTTCAAATCATTTATTTTCTTAATTATGTCATCATAAGCTATATTATTCTTTATCATTTTAGCAGCTTCTATAACTAAAAAACCTAATCCCATTGAAAGAGTCTTTGAATCAACAACTTCAATATTAACTCCCTCTAATTCCTCTGCTAAAAGTTTAAACATATTATAGGTTCCACTTAATCCAGATGATATTGTAATTGCTAGAATATGCGTGTATCCTGAATTTTTCAATTCCTTAAATTTATTTAGGACATCATTAGGAGCAGGTAGCGAAGTTTTAGGAATTTCCTCCGATAATCTCCTATAAACTTCCATAGGCTTTATATCTAAGCCATCCTTATATTCACCAGATTTATATATTACTCTAAGAGGAATAACTTCAATATCATATTTCTTTAATAATTTATAATCTATATCACATGAACTGTCTGTAACTATTGCAATCTTCATTTAATGGCCTCCTTTGAATAATCCCAAAATTTATTTAATTTCTATTATCATCAAGTGATTTTAATAATATTTCTTTAGCTGTAGCACCCTCATTTGTATAATTAAACATAGACATACTATCCCATCCTCTATAATCAGGTGCCCAGTATCTTATTCCAGCTAATCCATGAGTCTTTCCCCACTCTATAACGTCCATATATATGGCAGATTGTCCTTCTTCATTATGTTCATAACCCTTTACTGTTTTTGACCATCCAGCATATGGTCCAGACACCTCTCCTGATGGATATGAAAATTCAGCAATGAATACTGGAAGATTGCATTTTTTATTAATTTCTGTGACCATCTTTTTGAACATAGTCATCTTATTAATATAAACACCTGGTGCACTTGGATAAAAACTAATTCCTGCAACATCTATAGGAAACCCATTTTCTTTTAAAGTATTGAAGTATGTTACTGCATTATGAACTGTTGCAACTACTGTAGCTATATGTGTTGAAAATTTAATATTACTAGAATCTATTCCCAATTCTTTATATGCCGCTTTTATCCCCTTTGCGATTGCTCCCATCTGCTGTCCATTGTACTTCCACACATTATCCTTAAGCCAATTAGTACCTAATATAGGCAATATATTTTTAATTCCACTAGATACTTTTTCTAATTTATTGTTTACTTCAGTTTTTAACCCCACACTTACCCCAGCAAATCCAAAGTTTGCTTCATTTCCTATATTCCAGTTTTCAACAGTCGCGCCGGTCTTTAAAATTTCCATACCTACAAATTTTCCATAAGTCTCAAGAATCGGGATCATTTCTTCCAATGTTAATTCTTCCCAGCTTTTTCTGTTCTGAAGGGCATATATTTCTGGATACTCTTCAAAATTAGGGGCTTGTTGCCTGTCCATATCCATGTAAGTGTACGCCAGCATAATCTCAGGATTAATTGGTATATCTAACTTAGCTGCTAATCTACTTAATTCAATACCTTGTTCTAAAGTATGAAAGTTAGCATTTGAATCCTCTTCGCCATTTACAATGTTATCATTAGTAGGGTATCTTTTAGTTGCTATTCTTGCATACATTTCTGTAGCACCAGATTTAATATACATTTTTTCTAATTCTTCACGATTAGATGCTATGAGATCTCCAGCCTCATAATTATAACTCTTATCAAATGCCTCTCCTGAGAAGGGACTTACAGAAAGTGCCACTCTAAAATCTTCATTATTCTCAGCAGGTTTATAATTTTTATCTTCTAAATAAATTGTTAAATTACCTAAAACAGTTCCTCCTATTATCACAATAAGTATTGCTATAGATAATAATATTTTTGTTTTTTTGTTTAAATTTCTTTTCGATAATTTCATATTTTCTATACTCCTGATCTATTTATTTTTGATTTTATTTTCTATGATATAAGTAGTGTTTTTTAATTTATTGTTAGCTATATTTGCAAATAGTTTGTAAATTCTTACTACAGGAGTTAGTATATCAACTAGTTTTAAACTTTTTATTAAGTCTCAATCATTATATAATTTTAAATTTAAAAATACTTAATATTATTATGATACTATTAAGTAAATAATAAATTTTATATATACTAGGAGGCTTTCATGATAAATATTTTAGTTGTTGAAGATGACTTAAAATTGCAACATTTATTTTGTACTATTCTTACAAAAAACAATTTTAATCCACTAGCTGCTTCTGATGGCACAGCAGCTTTAGAAGTACTTGAACATAACCATGTCAATTTGATTATTTCAGATATAATGATGCCAAATATGGATGGTTATGAATTTATACAATTAATAAGAGATGTTGACGCTTCCATTCCTATATTGATAATAACTGCTAAAGACACTTTCGAAGATAAGAAACAAGGTTTTTTAGTAGGTACAGATGATTATATGGTTAAACCAGTTGATCTTAATGAAATGATATTACGAATTCATGCCCTTTTAAGAAGGTCTAAGATAGTTTCAGAACATAAAATTGAATTTGGGAATACTTGTTTAACTTATGATGAATTATCTGTAACCTATAATAATGAGGCAACTATTTTACCTCAAAAAGAATTTTATGTGTTATATAAGTTAATGTCTTATCCTGATAAAACTTTTACCAGACAAAAGCTGATGGATGAAATATGGGGATTAGACAATGATTCAGAAGAGCGCACTGTAGATGTACATATCAATAGATTAAGAGAGAAGCTTAAAGATAACAAAGATTTCAAAATAGTAACAGTTCATGGGTTAGGGTATAAAGTGGTGAAAAATGAATAGATTTATGAGAATAAAAAAAACAACATTATGGCAATATTTTGTACTTTCAGTAATGGGAATACTTCTTCTAACTGCGGCCATTATCTATATAATAGTATTATTCTCAATAAATACTGATTTTTTTTCTAGACTAGAAATCAACTTGTCTTTTACCATAATTACTGTACTTTTTCTTAGTGTTATTATAGGAACAACTATCTCATCCTTGGTAGGTAAGAGATTATTGTTTCCTATAACAAAATTAAATTTGGCAGCAAAAGAAATAGCAAACGGTAATTTTGATGTTAAACTTCATTCAGACAGTCAAATTAAGGAAATAGATGATACTATTAAAAACTTTAATCAAATGGCTAATGATTTATCTAGTATTGAACTTATGAGAAATGACTTCATTATTAATATTTCCCATGAATTTAAAACTCCTATAGCTGCTATAGAAGGATATGCTGTTTTACTACAAGAAAAAAATCTTCCTGATGAAGAAAGATTACTGTATACTCAAATGATTCTTGATAGCGCAAGGCAATTTAGTATACTATCTTCAAACATCTTAAAGCTTTCAAAGCTTGAAAATCAGGATAAAATTACTAAATTTGCAACTTACCGTTTAGATGAGCAGATACGTAATGCTCTACTTTATTTAGAAAAAGCTTGGACAGATAAAGACATAAGTTTAGAACTAGAGCTTCCTAAAACTATGTTATATGCTGATGAAGACTTAATGATGCAAGTTTGGTTAAATCTACTCTCTAATTCTATAAAGTTTACACCTGCTAATGGGCTAATACGCATTAATATCGTAAATAAAGAAAATTTTATACAAGTACACATATCTGATACAGGGATAGGTATGAGTTCTGAAACACAAAAACATATTTTCGAAAAATTTTATCAAGGAGATAAATCTAGATCTATAGAAGGAAATGGATTAGGTCTTGCATTAGTTTATAAAATATTAATGCTTCATAATGGTAAAATAGAAGTGAAAAGTGAATTAAATAATGGTTCTGAATTCATAGTAACTATTCCTACAAATATAAAAAAATATATATGAATAAGAGGCAATTCAAAAACGAATTGCCTCTTATTCATATATTTTCTAATTCCTTTAGAGATCTTAAAATTATACTTTTCGCATATCTTTTTTGAAGTTGTCCATAAAAATAGTTATATCTATAAGTTTCTACAGCCATAATTGAAAATATATAAAGTTTATATAATAGTAACCGTATTTCATCTTCTTTTTTTAAGACCTTATCTATTTTCATTTCGGTTGTATAAGCATCCCAAAACTGCTCTTCCTTTTTAATATCTTTTATTAACTGAAAAGCTGGCGGGAAATCAGCTAATGGATCCCCCCAAAAAGCACGTTCGAAATCAATAATTGCTTCAATATCATAATTTTCTCCATTCTTTTTAAGAAACACATTTCCCGCCCATAAAGCATAATCTACTAAGCTAGATTCTTTTACTTCTTCTAAATAGACAGATTTTTCTTTTAATATACTATCCATTCTTTCATAGGGAAGTTTAACCCTTCTTTTCTCTCCATCTTTTAGTATCATAGAAAACATATTTATGAACGCTTCTTTCCATGAAGTAAATTGCAATTCTTCATTAGTAGTAAAGTACCCAAAATAATTGCCTTTTACTCTATGCAGCTGAGCAAAATAAGACGCTAACTTAATTTTAATTGCCTCAAAGTTATCTTTACTAATGTTTTTAAGAACCCTATTCATAGGCTTTCCTTCCACGGTTGTCATGAAAAAATAGTTGCTGTTTATATGATTTCTACTAAAATCGTATGCTAAAATATATGGAGCAGGAATATTAGTTTTTTCATGTACTATTCTATAAACTTCTATCTCTGTTTTCATAATATCTTTTTCATAGCTTAAAATTGGAGCACTTTCAGCTACTGAAACTTTTAAAACTATTTTATCTTTTTCTATAATTCTTTCAATACTATAAGCTGAATTAAACATACCACCTGACAGTTCTCTTATATTTCCGATTTTACATTCTTCACCAAAGTTAATTCTAACTAGTTTCTCAATTTCTTCATTAGATATAAGGTTTTTCGTTCTACTTTTCAATGTTTTACTCCTTTTTATTCGCTAAGAACTTTTTAATAATTTTAATTTCTTTTTTTATTCATATATGTACTTTTTTTGATTAAAAGATAATCTTGTAACATTAATGTTAATGTCAATATTACTAAACTAATTCTTGAATCATATATTTTAACAACTATAGTTGCAAATATATTAGCTATAAATATGACCCACATTATACTAATTAAAATCTTATTTACCTTATAGTTCCATTCTATAATTTTAAATGTTTTCACAAAATAATAATTGTATTATATATATTTTTTTGTATATATTTAATTAAATTTTCACTCATATGATATAATATTTATAGATATTACAAGTTATTAGATTTAGGAGGATTAAAATGATTTCTACTAAAACACTAGATGATATTAGATATGTTTGTAAAAGAATTTTTGGAATGCTCAAAATCCCTATATATTTCTTCGATAAAGACTATAATATATTATTTGAATACTCCTATGGTTATACATATAATCCTTTATATCAAGGTAATTTAGATATATTAAAAGAATTTCTTACTATTAATAACAAGATTTTTTTAAAATTAGGATCAACAAAATACTATGAAAACTATTTTTCTATTAAATTATGTACCTTTGATAACTTTGAGGGAACTTTATTAATTGGACCTACTATTTCCTCTGAGATTGACTCTAAATCTATTGACTCGCTTATTAGAGATTTTGACATTTTGGCTAAGGATAGAAAAAAGTTAATTGAATATTACGCCCATCTAATAATCATGGATTTTAACAGTTTTGCAGAATTAGCATTATTACTTTATAATTCAATTTACGATTATAAATTAGATGTACTTGATTTACTAGAAAAAAATCAGATGTTTATTAATATAGAATTTAGAGAAAATGACGATTTTAATCTACTTAACTCTAAAAACAAAAAAGAAATCACCACACATCATTCTCAACTATATGAAATACAACTACTGAATTGGATAAGAGAAGGAAATTTAGAAAAACTACAAGAATTCACTAAATCTGAAAATAATATCGATGGAAATAAGGGAGTTCACTCTAAGAATCCTTTAAGAAATGAAAAAAATATATTTATTAGCTTTACTTCATTAGTATCTCATGCTGCTATTGATGGTGGGTTGGATTGGGAATTAGCTCTAAATCTTAGTGATTTTTATATACAGACAGTAGAAGAATGTAATGTAATTGTAGATATATATAATTTATATGGAAAGATGTTTCTAGATTATGCTGAAAGAGTCCATAAAATTAAATTTAGTAACTATCCTATTTCTATAGTAAAATGTATCACCTATATAGATCAAAATTTATATAAAAAAATATCTTTGTCTCAAATAGCAGGTCATTTATCTGTAAACTCTAGTTATATATCTTATTTATTCAAAAAAGAAGTAGGTATATCAATTACTGAATACATTCAAAAAGAAAGAATAGAAGAAGCCAAAAAACTTATCCAAACTGGAGAAAAATCTTTTGCTGATATATATGTATCTCTTGGCTTCATTGATCAAAGCCATTTTACAAAAACTTTTAAAAAATTTGTTGGTATTAGCCCAAAGGATTATAGGTTATTATATTCATCTATAAATTAAGTGTTATAGACCTTAATAAATTTAAATGCCTTAGTGTATAAACTACTAGCCTATTAACCTAAAAGGACTTTCCTTACACTCATAGCTATAAACTAATATAAATCGTTATTAATTTCTCTTGCATTGCTATGAATCTTAACTACCATAAAGACCTAAGGCATTTTCAAACCTTAGGTCTTTATATTACTGAAGTTTACTTATTTCATCAAAGGATTTCTTGAGAGCTGGATATAACTTATTATATACATCATATATCTTATTGTATTTTGTTACATTTTGAGAAATCGGATTTATAGAATCTGTAATATTGATAAAACTCTTACATGCTTCATCTACACTTTTATACAGCCCACATCCTACTGCAGCAAGTATTGCAGCACCATATGCTGGACCTTCCTTAGAGCTTATAACTTGAACTTTTACTCCAAATATGTCAGCTAAAATTTGCCTCCAAAGTGGGCTCTTTGCTCCACCTCCACTTACTCTAATCGCTTCTACCGGAACATTAAGACTCTTAAGTATTTCAAGAGAATCTCTAAGACCAAAGCATACACCTTCAAGTACAGCTCTTGTCATGTCTTCTCTGCTAGTTGTAATATTTAATCCAAAGAATACTCCCTTTGCATTAGGATCACTATAAGGTGTTCTTTCTCCCATTAAATATGGCAAGAATACAAGTCCATTACTTCCTACAGGTGATTTGGAAGCACCTTCTAATAATAAATCAAAAGCATCGCCTTCTACTTTTAAATCTTTATTTATTTCTTCAACCCACCATTTTAAGCAAGATGCAGCTGAAAGCATAACTCCCATTTGATGCCATCTTCCATTTGCATGGCAGAAAGAGTGAAGTCTATTAAGTTCATCAACTTCATATTTATCACTGCTTGCAAAAACTACTCCTGATGTTCCAAGTGCAACTGATAAAATTCCACTTTCAACTATTTCTGTTCCTATAGCACCGGCAGCTTGATCTCCAGCACCACCTACTACTACAGTTTCTTCTGTAAGTCCAGTATATTCAGCTGCTTCTTTAGTAAGCTTTCCTGTAACTTCCCATGACTCATAAATTTCAGGAAGTACTTCTTCTTTTATATCAAGTATTTCAAGCATTTCCTTAGACCATTTTCTTTCTTTAACATCAAGCATTAGCATACCTGAAGCATCAGAAACATCTGTTGCAAATACTCCTGTTAACTTATATCTTATATAATCCTTTGGAAGCAGAACATGTGCTATATTATTAAATATTTCTTCTTCATGTTTTTTAACCCATAAAAGCTTTGGTGCAGTGAATCCTGTTAAAGCTTTGTTTCCTGTATATTGTGATATTTTATCTTGGCCAATTTCATTATTTAAATAATCACACTCTTCTTGTGTCCTTTGGTCACACCAAAGTATTGCAGGTCTTAATACATTTCCTTTTTTATCCAATATAACGAGACCATGCATTTGTCCACTAAATCCTATTCCTTTTACGGTTTCTCCACTTATATTTGAAGTTTTGACTAATTCTTTTATACCATCTCTTGTAGCATTCCACCAATCTTCAGGATCTTGCTCTGCTAAGCCAACCTTTGGATAGCTAACATCATAATCTTTAGCAATTGAACATACAACTTGACCTTCATCATTCATAATAACTATTTTAACCGATGATGTACCTAAATCTACTCCTATAAAATTCATTTTTAATCCCCCATTGAAAATTTCTTATTAAAAGAGTCTTCCTAATTTTTATTACTTATAAATTTTAAAAACCAAAACTATTTAAAATAGGCATAAGAGCTGCTCCAAGTATATTTGAATCATCTTGTAATCCTGAAAATAATATTTTTACATCGTCTTTTTTATAAAATTCATTACATTCAAAAATTTTACTTGAAAGTTTACTACTAAAAATATTTGAGTGCTTACTTATATCTCCTCCAATAACTATATAATCTGGATTGAATATAAATATTAAGTTTTCTATTCCTTCTACAAGATTTTCTATATATTCTTCAATTACATTACTTGCAGTATCTTCACCAGAAATAAATCTTTGAACTAATTCATCTATCTTTTTTACTTTATCCTTAGTATTTTCATTGTAATCTTTTATTAATGCACGGCTTGAAGCATAAGTTTCCCAGCAACCACTTCTTCCACAATTGCATTGCCTTCCATTTTTAGCAATGCACATATGTCCAATTTCCCCTGCTCTTCTATCCCTTCCCCTGTACATATCATTATTTAAAAGAATTCCTCCACCTATCCCTTCTGTAATTGAAACATAAATAAGATTTTTCAAATCCCTTGCTACACCAAGTCTAGATTCAGCTAAAGCACCTGAATTAGCTTCATTTTCTAGAAAAATAGGTAATTTAAAATAAGAATAAATTTCTTTAAAAGATATATTCTTTAGTCTAAAGTTTGTTGCAACTTCTAAAGTAAGCTCCTTTTCGTTAACTGTACCTGGAAGAGAAAAACCAATTCCTAATAATTTATTTTCTATATTAGTCATAGAATTAATTAAATCTTCTATTAATGATTTCATAATACTTAAGACTTCGCTTTCAGTAATAACATCTAATTCTTTGCTTTTATCTTCAATTATCTTGGAATCTAAATTAGTTAAAATAGCTCTTACATAATTTCTTCCAAGGTCAATTCCAATACTATATCTTGAATCAGGCAAAAACCTTATAATTACTGGCTTTCTGCCGCCTGTTGAAGTTGCCATTCCAGCTTCCTCTACTATTCCCTCTTCCTTAAGCTCTCCTACAATTGTTGTTACAGTAGGAACACTTATATCAAGTTTTCTTGATATATCCAGCTTAGTAAGTTCTCTTTCCTTAGAAAGTAATTTAATTATTCTCTTTTTATTGTTTATTTTTATATCACTATTATCTAAAACTATCATTTTATCACCACTTATAAATATAATGTAGAGACAATTACTGCCTCTACATTATTTTACATCATTATTCGTTAAATATATATTGATTTAATTTTGCTTCTAAAAGTTCTTGTCTTCCTGATTTATTTTTAATTAAACTATTAGTCAGCGCATATTTTTCTAGTGATTCAAAATCTGCTTTTCCTTCAAGGATATCCTTACCAATACCTTCTGTAAAACTCTTATATCTTTCAGCAACAGCAGCTTCAAATTCTCCTTCTTCAAGCATTTTGTATGCAATTCTTAAACCTTGAGCTAAAGTATCCATGCCAGCTATATATCCAAGAAATAAATCTTCTACTTCAAAAGAAGCTCTTCTAACTTTAGCATCAAAATTAAGTCCTCCTTGACCTATTCCTCCATTTTTAAGAACTTCGTACATAAGAAGTGTTGCATCATATATATTGGTTGGGAATTGGTCTGTATCCCATCCTAAATTTGGGTCTCCTTGATTTATATCAAGGCTTCCTAATACTCCATTAATTCTTGCTAATGCAACTTCATGTTGGAAAGTATGTCCTGCAAGTGTAGCATGGTTAGCTTCTATATTCATTTTGAAATATTTATCTAAACCATAATTTCTTAAAAAAGCTAATACTGTAGCTACGTCAAAGTCATATTGGTGCTTTGTTGGCTCTTTTGGTTTTGGCTCTATTAAGAATTGTCCTGTAAATCCAATTTTATGTGCATAATCAACTGCCATTTGTAAGAATCTAGCTAAGTTGTCTTGCTCTAATTTTAAATCAGTGTTAAGTAAAGTTTCGTAACCTTCTCTTCCACCCCAGAATACATAGTTTTCTCCACCAAGTTCTTTAGTAACTTCCATAGCCTTTTTAACTTGAGCTGCTGCATAAGCATATACATAAGCATTACAAGTAGTAGCAGCTCCATGTACATATCTTGGATTACCAAAAGCATTTGCTGTTCCCCAAAGAAGTTTCTTGTTATAAGTTTTCATTAATTCCTTACAATATGCAACTATTTCATCAAGGAAAGCATTAGTTTCTGCTAAATCTTTTCCTTCTGGAGCTATATCTCTATCATGGAAAGCAAAATAATCCATTCCAAGCTTGTCCATTAACTCGAAAGCTGCTTCCATTTTTGCCTTAGCTACCTTCATTTGATCTGTTTCATTGTCCCAAGGTTTTTGATAAGTTCCCACTCCAAATGGATCTGATCCATTAGCAGCTAAAGTATGCCAATAAGACATTGTAAACTTTAAATGTTCTCTCATAGTTTTTCCGCCTATAACCTCATCTAGATTATAGTACTTGAAAGCAAAGTCATTTTTAGAATTTTTTCCTTCATATTTTATATATGGTACATTTGCAAAGTATTCAACCATTTTACATCCTCCTAATTTTAGTCATTTTAAATAAAAATATATTATTTTGTGTTTTTTGATCTTCTTAAGGAAATTGTTTTCATATATTATATTTTTATTTTACTATGACTTAAATTCTTTTTTAAGATGTTTTTAAATGTACCTTAAAAAGTTTTTAATATATTTGAATCATATATTAATTATTACAGTTATAAAAAAGTTGATAATGAATTAAGCATAAAAGTAACCAGTAATTTTACTGGTTACTTTTATGCTTAATTTATCATTTTCCAGCTAATTTCCTTCATCAATTAAAATTTCATTTTTAAAAACTAAATATCTACCATCATCATAAATATATTTTTCTTTCACCATGCCTATATCATATTCTCTAATTATATTAATAGGATTTGTAGATTGAAAAAATTCTAATAAATCTTTATCTACTATATTAGGTATTTTATTATCCTTTGATAAGTTTAATAGATCATTATTTAGGCTTTCTATTTTATTCCTAGAATCAAGATGATATTCTGATGCAGGATCTACCTTTTTATAAAAATCTATAGCATTTTCTAATGTTATATAAGTAATATCTTTAGTTAATTCTTCCTCTGCCTTCTTATAATTATTTTCTGATTCAGATATAATAGTCATTTTATCTTTTAAGTTTTCTAATTCATTAGAAATAGCTTCAATTCCCTTATAATAATTTAAGTTTGTAAAAGCCTCACTTAATGATAAATCTTTATTCTCAAAGGATTTATAAATAGTGTTCATGTCTTCTAATATGCACTTATCTACATCTTCCTTATCTGAATTTGATAATTTAGAATATTGTTGTTCTGCTATAGCTTTATCTACAGAAAATTCGTTAAAAACTTTCTCTGCAGTAATATCCTTTGATGAACATCCAATTATAAAAAGTGCAATAGAAAAAACTAGGATTAACATACCTCTTTTCATTAATAAACTTCACCTCAATATGTGTGGCTTTCATACGTATAGCTATAATTTCTATAATAAATAGCATTACAATTTAAGCACTTCTTAACATTATAAACATCTACAAAGAAATATGTGCATCTTGAATGTTCTACACAACCATATACAGGTCCTGCTATCTTTTCTGTAGTAATAGTAATATTCATATTATTACAACACGTTACAGCTTTAGGTTCAATTTCCACTGCATTTACATTAGTTGTAATAACTAAGAAAAATAAGGATAAAATAGTAGCTAATTTAATTATAATTTTTTTCATTCCTTTCCCCCTTTAATCTTATATTATACATACCTTTTAAAATAATTATTTGTTAAACTGCCTATATAATACCATATAATGTAAATTTATACTATAGATCCTGTCATATTTTTAATTTTTAATTTTTTATAACTTTAATAAATTTATCCTATTATTTAATTCTAATTTAATAAAAGCATTTGTTTAATAAAATCCTATTTATGTATATAATATATTTATAAGAGGTGATTATTTGATTGAAAATATAGATTTTAATTTAGATAAGAATATTTTAAAGGAAATTATAGAAATATCTGAAAAGCATCCTAATATAAAAAGATTAGTTTTATTTGGCTCTAGGGCAAGAAAAGATAACTTAAGTAAAAGTGATATAGATTTGGCAATATATTTGGATGATAATTCTAGCAACTTACTTGATTTTATTTATGATATAGAAAATAATACTACTACCCTATTAGAATTTGATTTTTCAAACATGAATGAAATAAAAGATGAGTTATTTATAAAACAAGTTGAGCAGGAGGGAATTACAATTTATGAGAAGCATTGATTTTAAATATATGAACTTAAAAAAAGCTTATAGTAGATTAAAGGAAGTAAGTGATTTATACGATGGACATGATGATATTATTAGAGATAGTTTAATACAAAGATTTGAATTTACTTATGAACTTACTCATAAAACTTTAAAAGAATTTATGAAATACTTAGGAGTTACCCTAGAAAACTCATTTCCACGTACAATTTTTAAAAAAGCTTACGTAAATAACTTAATTTCAGATGATAAAGTTTTGATAAACCTACTAGAGGATAGAAGCTCTATAACACATATATATACTGAAGATATGTATAATGAACTAGCTAATAGAATAGTAAATCAATATGTAGAAGCAATTGGCGAATTGGTTAGTAATTTAGAAAAACTGTTATAAATACTTATAAAAGTTATCCACAAATTTGATTATAATTTCCTAAAGAATAAAAAAGTGGACATATGTAAATTTGCTTATGACCTAACTTCACTCCAAGTCAACGCAAACTTACATATATCCAATTCCAAATAACCAGTTAACTTTATGCAAAAATTTATGAATTAACTATAGGTATTTTTATTAAAAGCTATTCTAAAAATACTTTTTTAAGTCCTCAAGAGATTCAAGATCAAATATATCAGTTGCAATATTTTCTACTATGCTTTCAGGTAAAGTTTTAATTTTTTCTATATATTCTTCAGGTAATGATTTGAATTTTCTTGAAAGTTGCTTAATTAAAATCTCGGTCTTACCTTCTATTTTACCTTCTATTTTACCTTTTGCCTTACCTTCTTCTATTCCATCTTCTTTTAATTTTTCCAATCCTCTTGAAATATTTGAAGTCACATTCAAAACCTCCTCTTTATTAGAACTAAATATTTTTTCAATGTTATCTTTAAAATTATATTCTTCTGTATTTATATTAACTAACCAGTGTTTAAGTTGCATTTTTTCTTCGCCTGATAACTTATTAAATTGAATTATAATATCTTTAAGTCTATCATAAAATTCAATTCTATCTATATTTTGATCTAGTAAAAATATAGCTGAGGAAATATCTTGTTTATTATAAAGCTCTTCTTTATCATAACTATTAATATCAATAAACTCATATTTAAAATTCAGTATATTTTCTCCAAAAATTTTACTATTACTTATTACATCTTTTAACTCCTTGGAAGAAGTCCATTTCTTTTTACCATTATACAAAACAATTGGAACTATAGCGGGTAATCTAAAGCTCTTTCTTCTAAATTCATTAAGTTTAGTATTTTTTAATATTTCCCTCCAAATTTCTATCATATAAAGTAAAAGCCTTATTGGCATCCTAAAATCTACTGAACTTTGAAATTCTAATAAAACATAGAAAAACACATCGTTTCCATTAAAATTTGCTTTATATACTATATCCGATTCTTGTTCTTCATAATCAGATAATATATAAGATTTATTTATTAATGTTAGGTTATCCTTAGTTAATTGACTACCCCAAGTATTATTAACAAAATTTTGTATTAAGTTTAAAAAGGTTTCTTTGTTAGAAAATAGATCTTTATAGCTTTTATCGTGAATATTATTTTTGGTACTATCATTCATCTTACACCTCTATTTTATCATCTTCTATGGCTATTTAAAATACTTTAGCTATTATAATTATTGACACATATAAGAACAAACATTCTTGTATGTATAAAAAATTAGAAATATAAGTTTAAT
>NZ_ASRV01000009.1 GCF_000401215.1 Clostridium sartagoforme AAU1
GCTCTATAGGAATAACTTTAACAACTTATATTCTATAAACAATTTATCCACAGGTTTTTAGAATATAATTTCCTATAGAGTAAAAAAGGCTGTCTAAAAGACAACCAAATTAAAAATAATTTAATGAAAAAACTCCTACAGGAGTTTTTTTCATTAATTTTTCACTTTTCACTCTTAACTTTTCACTTATTTAGCCATATCTAGATTTACATCCTGAGCAATTCCTACCATATCTAATATTTTTTCTGATCTTTCTTTTGTTGATCCTTTTATTAATGTATATCTAACATTTTCTGCTTCCAAAAAGCTTAGTATAGCCTTGTCCACAGCTTGTGCTACTTCTTCATCCTGCCATCTTACTCCATCTTTTGAATAACCAAATTCTCTTGGAACAAAGAATATATGATCATACTTAGGTAAATCTCTTAATGCTAATACATAAAGATCTTTTAGTATTTCTATTTCTTTTGTTGTTCTTTTTCTATCTCCAAGCATGAACCTAGCATATATGTAAGGTACAAACGTAGCATAATCTGTTATTGCATAATCAAATTCATTTAAACTTTCTTCTAAGTGAAGTTGTCCTAAATAAATTCCATATTGTTCTGCTATATTTTCTATCATACCTTTATCTCTTAGATAATCTGTGCTATACTCCGTTGCTACTCCCACGCTTAAGTCTCTGATTTTCATTTCTACATAAAGTTGTTGTATTAATGTAGTTTTACCACATCTTGGGCCACCTAAAATGGCAATTCTCTTTGGCATTTCAAACCCTCCAAAAATTTCTATATAAAAGTAAATTCTCTTTTAAAACAGATTTTAATTATATCAATAATCGACATAAATTTCAATGTATATTGAAGGGAATGTTATTAAATACAAAATATTAGGGATAATTCTTGTCAAAAGAACTATCCCCTAATTTTTTCATTCCTTCATTATAAATAACTCATCATTAAGTTATCTCCATAACTTTTTCACTTTTCCCTCTTCACTATTCAACTAGACCTTCTGACTTTAAGAATTCATTTGCAACTACTTTAGCATCTCTTTTATTTACATCTACTTCATAATTTAATTTTCTCATTTTCTCATCTGTTAATTTTCCATCTAATTCTCCTAAAACATCTCTAAGTTCTGGGAATTTTTCTAAAGTTTCTTCCTTGACAATTGGGACTGCGTGGTATGGTGGGAAGAAACTTTTATCATCTTCTAAAACAGTTAATTTAAACTGCTCTATTAATCCATCTGTTGTAAATGCGTCAATTACTTGTGTCTCATTACTATTTAAAGCTGTATATCTTAACCCACCATCTACTGGATTTACTGTTTTGAAGTTCATATTATAGGCTTTATTAAGTCCTAATAAACCATCTTCTCTATTTGCGAACTCTATTGTAGGTCCTGCTATTAATTCTCCAGATACCTTGGCTAAATCTGATACTGTCTTTAAGTTATATTTATCTGCTGTTTCTTTAGATACTGCCATTGCATAGGTATTATTAAATCCCATTGGATTTAATACATCAATACCAAAATCTGCTTTAAATCTATCTTTCATTACATTATATACTTCATCTGTATTTGAATTAGGCTCTGTTATGTTTAATATATTTACATATCCTGTACCTGTATATTCAACATACATATCTATTCCACCTGATTTTAGTGCATTAAAAGCAACTTGAGTTCCACCTAAATTTAGTTTTGTTTGTACATCTATATCTGTTTTATCTTCAATTAATTGTTGAAGCATATTTCCTAAGATTATTTGCTCTGTAAAGTTTTTAGATCCTATAGTTATTTTATTGCTATTATTTGATATACTTGAAACAATTACTCCACCTACAACTGCTATTGCTAATATAGATGCTATAACTATATTTCTTTTTCTATTCTTATTAGAAGAAGTTCTTCTTACTTTCATAGTTCCATCTGATTTTTTAATTCCATTTGGCATTGTAGCTTCTTCTATTTTTCCTGTTATCCAGTCTATGACTAAAGCTAGTACAGCTGCTGGAATTGCACCAAATAATATAAGATTATTATCTACTGTTTGAATCCCTGAGAACACTAAGTATCCAAGCCCACCTGCACCTACAAAGGCTGCTATTGTCATAAGACCAACTGCTGTAACTGCTGCCATTCTTATACCTGCCATCATAACTGGCATAGCTAGAGGAATTTTTATGAGCTTAAGAGTTTGTCCACTCGTCATTCCTAATCCCTTTGCTGCTTCTAGCATATCTGGATTTATATTTGTAATTCCTGTATAAGTGTTTTTTATTATAGGTAACATAGAGTATAATACTACCATAGTTATTGCTGGTGCTGACCCTATACCTATAACTGGTATCAAGAAACCTAATATAGCTAAACTTGGTATAGCTTGAGTTAAGTTTGCAAACCCAATTACAGCATTAGCTAATTTTTTATTTTTAGTTATTAAAATACCTAGTGGCACTCCAATTATTACTGCTATTAACACTGCTATAATTGTAAGTTGTATATGTTCTAATAGAAGAGATAGTATTTCTGATTTTTTTGTTACTAATTGTTCTATAAAAGTATTCACTAATTATCTCCTCCCATCTCTATATATTGGCTACTTAAAACTGATATTAAACTACTTCTCGTTACTAATCCTAGAAGTTTCCCTTCATCACTACATACCGGTAAGTATCCCTTCTTTAAATTATTAAATATTTCTAATAATTCTGGTAGATTCTTATCTCCACATACACATTCTGGGTTTTTATTCATTACTTCTTCAACCAATATATTTTTTTCTTCTATTTTTTGTATTATTTCTAGAGTAATATATCCTAAAAGCTTTCCTTCTTTATTAATTACTAATAGACTATCTACTTTTTTTTCTCTCATTATTTCTCTTGCTTGAAGTAAATTTCTCTTTGGACTAACTGTTACTGGCTTTGATATCATAACATCTTCTGCCTTAATCATTTCAGGTTTAGTCCATATTTTATTTTTACCAACAAACTCTTCAACATATTCTCCTGCTGGATTTTTTAATATATTTTCTGGAGTATCATATTGAAGTATTTTACCATCTTTTAGTATACATATTTTATCTGCTAAATTTATAGCTTCATCCATATCGTGAGTTACGAATACTATTGTTTTTCTATATTCCTTTTGAATATTAAAAAGCTCTTCTTGAAGCTCTGCTCTTGTTATTGGGTCCAAAGCACTAAAAGGTTCGTCCATTAATATTATTTCAGCATCTGTTGCAAAGGCTCTTGCAACTCCAATTCTCTGTTGCTGTCCTCCACTTAGTTCTACTGGATATCTATCACTATATTTTTCTGGCTCTAATCCAACCATATTCAATAAATCTATTGTTTTTCTATCTATTTCTTCTTGGCTTTTTCCCATAAGTTTAGGAATTATTTCTATGTTTTCCTTCACTGTCATATGTGGAAATAAACCTGTTTGTTGAATTACATATCCTATACTTCTTCTAAGCTCTATAGGATCCATTTGATTTATATTTTTTCCATTAACTAATATTTCTCCTGATGTTGACTCTATTAATCTATTTATCATTTTTAATAAAGTTGTTTTACCACAACCACTTGATCCTATTAGTACAACTAGATTTCCATCTTCTATATTTAAGTTGAAATTTTCTAATATAACGTTATTTTTATAGCTTTTCTTTATATTTTTAAATTCTATCATAAATTACCTCCCCAATCTTTTAACAACTCTATACTAACATTAAGTTGTCAGATTGTCAAATTTTTTGCCTAGAAATTTTTACAAAAATTGTATTTTGATTGTAAACATTTTTCTTTACAAAACTTACAATTACATAAATATAGAATTTTTTTAATTGGGAAATTTCTTAACCTTATTTTAAAAATTGGATTTAATTAATAATTTATTTGTTTCTTTATCTAAAGTAGTTCAAAAATAAGCCTTTTAATCATTCTTACAATATCAATATATTATATACGTTAATAATAATTTGACGTGGATATCTTGACCAAATTCTCTATTTAATGATTTTTGTAAAACTGTATACTCTTTAGCGGCTTTCATCATTCTTCCATCTGCATTTGCTTTTCTATATGTGAAAATAATATTATATTTTCTAATTCTTCTTCTATTATCAACATTATATATATTTTTTAGTTAATATTTTGATTTCTTAATTTTTAAATAACTTCTTACTTAAATTAAGACTACTAATATTATTTATTAATACTATATATAAAAGTACCCTACAAGATAGAATTTCTTATATTGTCTATCTTATAGGGCATATTCCATATAATATATAGTTTTTTATTTAGTTAGACAACTCTACTGAATAAAATTATTTTATATTATAAATAAATTTTAATTTTTCGTTTTCTTCAATAGTAACCTCATAATATATAATATTTTCCTTTGAAAATATTATATTAGTATTAGTATTATAGCTCTCTTTTATTATTGGAATAAATATATCATTAGTAAAATCATAAACATAATTTCCATTTCTTAAAGAACTTGTCCAATATAATAAATCTGAATTATATGCTAATGCAAATATTGATTCTTTAGGTTCAAAAACATAATTACTAATAATATTTTCTTTAAACTTTGTCCATTTTTTACTTTCAATATCAAATTCAACTATATAATTTGATGAATAACTATCATTTATTTCTTCATCAAAATATATATTTTGTTTTATTCCTAATAAAATATTCCCCTTAAAAATAGGATTATAAATTAATTCATTATCTGATAATTCATTTATGCTATTAGTTTTTATATCATAACTATTTTCCATTGCCCTTGCCTGTATACTTCCTCCTAAAACACTTAATATTATAGAAGAGCACAGAATTGTTTTAATAAATTTTTTTTATTATTTAACTTTTATTTTAAACAAATATTCAAAATTATGAGTATCGTCCCACTCTATATTAAATGAATAATAATATTCACCTTTCTCTTGTGGAACATTAAATTCATAAATATCATTTGTTATCTTTACTCTCTTTCCTGAAACAACTTCAGAAAACTCTATATTATATAAAGTTATTTCCTGTATATTATCTAAATAGCTTATATCGAAACTTAATTTTTCATTGGAATTAACTTCTATAAATGATATTTCATTAAACTTTTCATTTATCGGCCCTATAAAACTATTTCCTCCTCCCATTTCTTTATCAAACCAAGTTCCTTCACCTTTTATGGTATTATATTTATCTCCATTAACAATAATGTTCACATTAGGTATATTATTGGGTAGTTTATTACTCCTATTCCCACAACTAGAAATCATAAATATTCCTAAATATATTGTAATACAACATATTAATATTTTTGTATATTTACTTTTAAATGACATTTTCATATGTATGTCCTCCTTTAGAATTAATATATTAATATTATAGATTATATTAGTATATTAATAAAGTAAATATTTGAATATCTTACTTTATTTTATACCTTTTCTTTTTATATACTAATTACCAATATTCTCCCAAATATTTTTTTTTACAATACAATCAAAAGTTATAGTTTTTAATTGACTATAAATAAACTTATAACAAAAAAGCTATTACTTCGCACTTATTAATACGAAGTAATAGCTTTTCGCTTTATTTAATTCCTCTTAGTTTTTCTATATCATTACAGTTTCTTGCAGTAACTTCCTCAACAAAATTAAGATCACTTTTAATACTAATTACATCTTCAGCACTTCTAGCTACTTGATCATAGGTTATATCTATTTTATTTTCAATTCTATCTAACTTTTCATTAGCTCTTTGTTGCTCTACTTTTAAGGCATTAATATCTTGATGCATTGTTTCCATACCTTGTTGCATAGTTTTCATTTCATGCTTCATTGCCTGCATATCTTGTTGCATTGATTTTAAGATATCCAATGCTTCTTTTTCCACTTCTCATCACTCCTTATGTACCACTTCATAATTAACAATGCACAAGGCACAGTTTATAGTTTCTGATTATAATGGGTGGAAGGGAACAATTAACAAGTAACAGAGAATTTTGCAGAGCAAAATTGATTTAATTTTTCGTTTTGATTCTTAATTTTAAATTTATAACCTGTTACCTGTTCCCTGTTACCTTATCCCTAAAAACTCTGAATTGTGAATTGTGCACTGCGAACTGCAAGAAGTTCACTATTTTAGTTGGCAAAATTCCACAATTTCTTCACATATTTTATGTGTAATTATAGAATCACTAATTGATGGATTTGGAAGTTTATTTTCCTTAACACAATTAATAAAATAGTCTAGTAAATTTTCAAATCCTCTTTTATATAATGTTGTTTCCCATCCACCAAAGGTAGTTTTGGTTTTTCCATCATTGTTAACTTCTATCATATCTACTAAATCTTCAACAACATACTTATTACCTTTAATCATATATTCTATATTTTCTTCTGTAATTTTTGCTGTTCTATTCATTACTCCAACTGCAGTTGTATTTTCTCCTTTAAAAGTAACAACTACACTATTAAGATTATTATTATCTTTTGAGTAATTAATATCTAATGATTTTACTTCTTCATCCATTAAAAATCTTAAAGTATCCACAACATGAATAAAATCTTCCACAATAAATCTTCTAATATCCCCAGGTGGATACTCCCTATTTTTTTGCATTATTATTATGTCTGCTTTTCCCTTATCTTTAAGTGCTTTAATTTGTGGGCAAAATCTTCTATTAAAACCTACCATAGCAATAACATTATTTTCTTTTGATAAAGCTTCTATTTCTTTCGCCTCATTAAAGTTAAAACTAATTGGCTTATCTATATATACATTAACACCCTTTTTTATTAACTTTTTAGCTATTTCGTAGTGTCCATCTGCATGAGTTGAAATTATTGCAGCATCTATCTCTTCTTCTAATAAGTTTTCAATGTTATTATATGCTTTGTCTATCCTATATTTATTAGAAACCTCTTCTAAAACCTCTTTATTCCTAGTAGATATTAAAAGTTCCACGCCTTCCTTTACTGTTAAAATTGGTAGATAAGCTTTTTTAGCTATTGCTCCTAAACCAATTATTCCAATTTTCATAAAATCTCCTCCTCTCTTTTGTTCAGTGCACAGTTGTCAGTTCACAATTCACAGTCTCAATTAGTTCACAGTTTACAGTTTTTATTTAGTTGTCAGTTATCAGTTCACAATAATTTCGTCCAAAGCTCTCAATTTTCAACTGGAAAACAACTGTGAACTGTGCCTTGTGCACTGTGAACTAAAAACCTGTTACCTGTTCCCTAAACCGAACTGTGAACTGTGCCTTGTGCACTGTGAACTAATTAAATAAGTTCTAATTTTTTAAGTCCTTTATAAATTCCTTCATTTTCAACATCTTCTGTAAAATCAAAAGCGTGTGGCTCTAAATCTTTATGATACCCACCCATAGCTATACCATATTTTATAGCTTGAAACATTTCTATATCATTTTCACCATCACCAAAAGCATATGCATAGTCTTTAGAAATATCAAGTCTCTCTAATAAATGTTCTACGCCATACCCTTTTGTGTATTTAGCTATATATATTTCAAAAGTATCACCAAATTGGTTTGCCATAAATGCAAATTCTTTTTCCTTATATTTTTCACGGACTATCTTATAAGAATTTTCATTCTTACCTATAGCTATTATCTTGCTTGTTTTTACATCTTCTTTAGTCCAATTATCTGTAAAACTATCTATATCTAAATTAGCTTTATCTATAAGATATTTAACTTTTTCGTTATTTATATCTAAAACATAATTCTTTTCTTGACCCTCTAAAATATATACTATTTCATTTTCTTCAAGAAAATATAGTAGATCTTTAAGTTTTTCATTATTTATGCACTCATTAAATATCACTTCATTTTCAATTTCTGCATAAGCTCCATTAGACGCTATATATCCATTTAAACCTAAATCCTCTATCTCTTTAGTGATAGAACTCTTTGGTCTTCCTGTTGCTAAAACAGTTAAATAACCATTCTCTTTTAATTTATTTATAGCTTCCTTTGTAGTTTTAGTTGGAGAATATATACCTTTTGTCCAATCAATTAGTGTTCCATCTACATCAAAAAAAACTATTCCTTTTTTATTCATTAGTTTTCCCCCTTATGACTTTGTCTCTATTTTAATTTATAGCTTTCTATCTGTTATCTAAACCAAGCTGTGAACTGTGCCTTGTGCACTGTGAACTAAAAACCTGTTCCCTGTTCCCTGACACCTGTTACCTGACACATAAATAGTTTATCACAATATACAAAATATTTCTTACGGATTTTATCTTCTAATTATACTGTTAATATTTTAAATAACTAAAATTTACTTTTTTAATTTATGGGCCGTAATAATTGTATAGCTATAAGCATTTACCGTTATTATACAATCATTAATATCTATATACCAGTTTTTGCCCTCTCTTCTTATTAACGCATTTGAATCTTGTATTTTATTTCTACACCATCTAACAACATCATCCACATCTAAAGAAAGATTTCTCTTAATTCTGACTACGCCTAAATCAGTTGTATGTAATTTATCCAAGTTCAAAATCAGTTCACTTTTATTACTGTCACCACTCATTTTTAATACCCTTTATTATCCTTTCAAATTACTATTTATTCAGCATAATTTATGTTTTATAATTATAGTTAAATTACAATTAAATGACCTTTAAATAAGAATTGCTTGTCTATTGTTAAATTCATCATATTTATATTATAGGCTATTTTATAAAGGTATTACATATGACCTTTCGTCTGTTGAAAGAATAAATTATAAAAAGTAAAAAAGTAGACATATATAATTTTACTTATATATGTTCACTTAAGAGCTAATTAAAGACATTAGATTAATTTTTTAGAATTTGTATTATCCCTTATGATATAGATTCTATATACTGATCTCTATTAGATATTTCTAGCTTCTCAAATTCTCTTATAGTCATTGGTTTACCATATAAATATCCTTGTACAACTTCACAACCTACACTTTTTAGGAATTGTGATTGCTCAGGAAATTCTACCCCTTCAGCGACAACTTCTAAACCTAACTCATTTGCCATATTAATAATATTTTTTATAACTATTTTACCTTTTTCTGATATATCCCTTTTATCTAAAAATAATTTATCCAATTTTATTATATCTATTGGAATATTTTTTAATATATTTAAAGATGAATATCCGGCGCCAAAGTCATCTAAGGATACTTTAATGCCAATCTTCTTTATTTCTTTTATTATAGAAACAATCTTATTTGTTTCCCTAAACATTATTCTCTCTGTTAATTCGATTTCTAAAAATCTAGTATCTATATCATATTTTTTATTATATTCTTTAAGTCTATTACGAAATTATCATTTTCACTCATAGTTATCTTAGATATATTAATTGATATAGGCACCAAACTAACATTATTTTTTGACCATCTACTAATAATTTTGCAAGCTTCTTCAAACATATACATATCTAATTTTACTATATCTTTATTTCTTTCAAGTATAGGAATAAATACTTCAGGACTAACTGCATCATTATTTCTATTATTCCATCTAGCTAAGCCCTCAGCACCTACTATACATTGACTTTCTGGATTATATTTTGGCTGAAGATATATATCAAATTCGTCTTTTTTTAAAGCTTTATGTACATTTTTTTCAATACTACTTTTATTTTTAGAATTCTTATTATTCATAAATTTGAATATGTATTTAATAGTTACTACTATTAAAATAAATATAACTACTTCACTTACTATTCTAACCCACATATTACTTTTATCATTCCTTTGTTTATCATCTTTGATTACTTGAACTAGTTATAAATATTATTTGTATTCTACTATCAAAACTTCTAATCCTTCTTGCAGTTTCTATACCATTAATATCATCCATTAATATATCTAAAAATAATATATCATAAATACACACATCTCTTTTTAAATATTCTAACAATTCTTTTCCTGAACTATAGCAATCTATTTCTACATCCATACTTTCTTTTTTACATAATAATTTTAATTTATTTTTTATGGTTTCTTGGAAAATATCTTGATCGTCACATACTGCAATCCTCACCATATAACCAATCTCCTTTTAATATATTCAATCTTATTACTAAGTAAAAATAAAAATCTCTCATTTTTTCATATAATTGCTATAAGTTCCTTAATATTATATATCTTATGCAAACAGTATGTCCATTGTATTTTGTAATATCTAAAACTATGTTAAGTCTACATTATATTGCTTTTTAGATAACTTATCTATAATAATAATTTATCTAAATATAAATAAGCTACTAAACTTTTCTTTAGTAGCTTATTTGTATTTTTTATTAAATTATTCCACTAATGCCTTTACTAGTTGTTTCTCAAATTCTTGTACTTCAATTGGTTTACAATACAAATAACCTTGTACAGTTTTGCATCCTATACTTTTTAGAAATTCAGCTTGCTCAATGTGCTCTACACCTTCTGTAATAACCTCTAATCCTAATTCATTTGCCATATTAATGACATTATTTAAAACTATCTTCCCTTTTGTTGAGAGGTTCTTTTTATCTAAGAATAATTTATCTAATTTTACTATATCTATTGGAAGACTTTTTAATAGATTTAAGGCTGAATAACCAGCACCAAAGTCATCTAATGCTACCTTTATACCTAATGCTTTTATTTCTTTAAGAACTTTTATTATTTGTTCAGATTTCTCTATCATTGTTCTTTCTGTTATTTCTATTTCTATTGAATTTTTATCTATACTATAGAAATCTATTATCTCTTTTATATACTCTATAAAATTATATTCTTCTTTCAGTGTTTCGCTAGAAATATTTATTGATATAGGAAAAATATTATTGTAATTATTCTTCCACCTTTGAAGTATTTTACACACCTCTTCAAACATATACTTATCTAATTTTACTATAAAATTATTTTCCTCCAATATAGGAATAAATTTATCTGGAGCAACCTTACCAATCTCCTTATTATTCCATCTAACTAATGCTTCTGCCCCCACTAGTAAATTATTTTCTAAATTATATTTTCCTTGAAGATATACTTCAAACTCTCTATTTTCTATAGCTTTATTTATATATTTCTCTATTTTTAATTCTTTTTTAAAATTAGAATTACACTTGCATCTATATAGATATTTAATAATAAATTTAGAATATATATATGCACCTAATATTAATAGAAATATATAAAAAGACCTTTCTGTTAGCCATAATAAGTTAATCATTTAATTGTCTCTCCATCTTTAGTTTACTATCCCTAATATTATATTCAGTTAACTTTAATATGGCTACTATATTTATTTTTCCTTCCTTATTGTTAATTTAAATATAGCTTTTTATATTTTTATCTTGTTTCTTATTGATAACATTATTTTTTATTGCACCATAAGCTAGTACTAATATAGCTATTAATACGATAGATAAGTATGTTAATCCAAATACATGTATTCCAAATCTTTCATATAGTCTTCCTGTAGATAAATTTAATAAGCTAGGCAATATTGTAGATGAAAATGAACTTAATAATATAAATGCTATAAAATGCTGGTCTACTGGTACCATTTGTCCAATTAATTTATTTTGAACTTGTAAGACTATTGCTGTAACGATTCCATGTAGTGTTGTTACAATTAAAATCAATATATATGAAGTTGTATATGCCATCGCTCCCCATCTAATAACTAAAAATCCTAGTGCTATTGCCAGTGCTACATCATTTTTCTTTAATACTTTAATTTTATCAAAGGTTAATAATAATAAAACTTCAAATATAACCATTACAAATGGTATTAAAGCTATTACTGATTTTGATACCTTCAAATCAATCATCATCATTTGAAGTCCATATCCTGAAGCTGCATTTTGTGTTCCTGTAATTATTGATATTATTATTAAAGCTTTTATATAATCTGTATTTTTTATTAATTCCTTTAATGAGCTAACGAGATTTTTTTCTCTCACCTTAATTATTTTATGATTTTCTAAAGCTTCATCTGGTATTTCTTGAATATTATTTAACATAATAACACTTAAAGTCACCAAAAGTATTCCAACAAATATAGCTAAATACACATCTCCTATTCCTATTGCTATTGGAGCTACTATTCCAGCTAGTCCATATCCTATAGTAGATCTTACTCTTATATTTCCATATGATCCTTTATTAACCTTTGATATATTCAATAAATATTTATCATTTAAAGTCCCGTTCGGTTGAAGTAAAATTGATCTTAACAAATTTATTATAAAGAATAGAATAAAATTGTTTATTATTATAAGTAATCCTATAGTTACTATATTAGATATATGCACAATTCTACTAAAGCCTATTACCTTTTTATACTTATCTAATATACTGCCCCAAATAAAAAATATAGGTAATATTATTAATGGAGTAGTTCCTACAATTAAACTTATTTCTCTTACGCTAAACCCCTTGATAGAACTTAAAAACAATACAAAAACACTTCCAATTATATTTACTCCTAAAGAAGAAACTAATAGATAATTCGAAAACTTCTTAGTAGATATATTTACTATTTTAACTCCCCCCTTAGCATTACTTAATATTTTAATCATTTACAACAAATATCATTATAGTTTTATTATTTATTAATCACAATGTAATATAATTTAATTCTATATACTATATTTCTATATCACCCCTGGGGTCCAAAAAATTGGAAATTAACTCTAACATTCCTCACAAAAATGATGGAGCTGTCTCATAGACAGCCCCATTATTTTTGCAATAACTCCCTTAAGAGCTAATTTTTTAAAATTATTATTGTAAATTCATATGGTTCTAAAATAATATTTTTATCTTTTTTAGTTTTACCATATAGTATTTCGCCGATTACTATTGAAATTAAAGATTTAATTATAGTAATTTATTTAATATATAGTCTACTTCTATATTTGTAATTATTAACAAGCCCTCTTCGTCTATATCAAACAAATCATTATGATGTGCTACTGAAGTATTTGCATTTTTCAAATTTTTAGTACCTACATGAATATATGACCCTGGTACTTCTATTAAGAATTCTGCAAAATCGTCAGCTCCTAACCTCTTTGGCGAATTAGTTATTACATTTTCTTTTCCAACTATATCACTAGCAATAACCGCCACTTCTTCACTGACTTTTTCATCATTTATAAGAGGTGAAGCATAGTCTCTAAATTCTACTATAACTTCTGCTCCATATATTTCTCCAATAGACTTTGCTATTTTCTCTACTGATTTATTAGTTTTTTCTCTTGATTCAAAAGTAAAACTTCTTGTTGTTCCTTCTAAAACAATTTCTTCTGCTACTGTATTGTAAGTAGTTCCCCCTCTAATCAAACCAACTCCTACTACTACTGTATCAACTGGATCAGTTTGTCTACTTACTATTGACTGTAGATTTACTACTATTTGGCTTGCAATATATAAGGCATCAGTTGATAAATGTGGTGCAGATACGTGACCGCCTTTTCCTTTAACAGTTATTTTAAAATAATCACATGAAGCAGAAATTGGACCACTTGTTACTGATACTTTGCCTACCTCTAAATGGGATGCCACATGTGCTCCAAGTATTTCTTCTACACCATCTAAGTATCCTTCCTTTATAAATACCTTAGCTCCTTGTCCAACTTCTTCAGCTTGTTGAAAAATTAATCTTACTTCTCCATTTAACTCTTTTTCTTTTTCTTTTAAAATTTTTGCTGTTCCAAGAAGACTAGCTGTATGCCCATCATGACCACAAGCATGATTATATCCATTGCTTTGTGATTTATATTCTACATCTTTTGAATCTGGAACTTTAAGAGCATCTATATCTGCCCTTATTGCTAAAATTCTATTTGATTCATTTTTACCTTTTATTATTCCTAAAACACCAGTTGCCCCAACTCTCTTATGTGGAATATTCAACTTATCTAATTCTTCTTCTATTTTTTTTGCTGTATTATATTCTTTTAAGCTTTCTTCTGGATGTTTATGAAAATACCTTCTTAAAGAGGTAATATAATCTTTTTCCTTTATTACATAATCTTTTATATTCATTAAAAAGCCCCCTTATATTTAGTACTATCTATTAAAGCCCTATAAGATAGATACTTATTTAATAATATTCTTTATTATTTCCAAGTTGGTATATAAGCCCCTTTATATACTTCTTCTATAACCTTTGCTACATCTTCTGATCTATAGGCATCTACAACCTTCTTATACAGTTCATTGTCTTTATCCTCAGTTCTTGAAACTATTATATTTATATAAGGATTATCAGTACCTTCTTTAACTTGTTCTAAATAAATAGAATCATTTTTAGGATTAAATCCTGCATCAACTGCATGTCCACCGTTTATTAATGCTGCAGCTACATCGGCTAATAATCTTGGAGTTTGTGCAGCTTCAACTTCTACAAATTTAATATTTTTAGGATTTTGCGTTATATCACTTAAAGTTGGAGTATATCCTGCTGTTTCATTTACTTTAATAACTCCTGCTGATTCTAAAACCTTTAATGCTCTTCCCCCATTAGTTGCATCACTTGGTATTGCAATGGAATCACCATCTTTTAATTCATCTAAAGATTTTATTTTATTAGAATATACCCCAAGTGGAGCTATTATCGTTTCTCCAATAACTGATAAATCTAAATTTCTATCTTTAATATCTTGATTTAAATATGCATAATGTTGGAAGGAATTTAAATCTATTTCTTTATCTGCTAAAGCTTGATTTGGCTGACTATAATCAGAAAAGGTAACAAGCTCTAAAGTTATTCCTTCTTCTTGAAGATTCTTTATTACAGGCTCCCATTGATCTGTATTTTCACCAACTACTCCTACCTTAACTACTTTATTCTTTCCATCTGTATTCTCTGTCTTTGCCCCTTGGCATCCTGCCAATGATAAAAGTAATGTTCCTGATATTATAATATTTAATAATTTTCTTGTTTTCATATTTTAACGCCCCTTTTAATTTATTTCTTATTGCTTAATTTTAATGTGTTGTTTTTTTTATTATTATATTTCCTGCCCCTTGAATTATATTTACTAAAATAAGTAGGATTATAACAGTTACAAAAGTTATATCTACTTGATATCTTTGATATCCATATCTAATTGCTAAATCTCCAAGACCACCTCCTCCCACTGAACCTGCCATAGCTGTTAATCCAACTAAGCTTACAAAAGTTATTGTTGTAGCCCTTACGATGTTTGGTACACCTTCTTTTAAATATACTCTAAAAATTATTTCAAATGGTGATGATCCCATTGCTTCAGCAGCTTCTATTATCCCCTTATCAGTTTCAGATAAAGCACTTTCTATTTGCCTTGCAAAAAATGGTATTGTTCCTAAAACTAATGGTACAAAGGAACCTTTTGTTCCTATAGCTGTTCCTACTATGGCCCTAGTTAATGGTATAACAGCTGCTAATAATATAATAAATGGTATTGATCTAGTTATATTTATTACTTTTTCTAAAACAAAATATACTGGTTTATTTTCTAATATATTTCCTTCTCTCGTTACTACTAATATGACTCCTAAAATAATTCCTATAACAAATGATATAAGGCCTGCTACTAAAATCATAATTAGTGTTTCTCCTGTAGCCTTGAATATATCTGGTATCTTTGTTATTACATTAGGCAGTAATTTTTGCACTAAGCCTTCCATCTTTAATCACCTCAACTTCTACATTATTTTCTTGTAAATAACTTATAACATTATTAATCTTGGCTTCTTCACCTCTTATTATTACAACAAGTCCCCCCAGCGGAGATTCTTGAATTATTTCTATATTCCCAAATATTATATTGGTATCTACATTAAATTCTCTGGATACTATTGAAATTATTGGCTCTGTTGTACTGTTTTCTAGATATTTTAATTTTAAAATCTTTTCATTTTCTTTAATATCTACAACTGAAGATTTATTTTCTATCAAATCATATATATTGCTTAGTGAAGATGTACTATCTATAAAGTTTTTTGTAACTTTTTCTTTAGGCTCTGAGAATATTTTAAATATACTTCCTTCCTCAACTACCTTACCATTTTCCATAACTGCTGCCCTTGTACATATTTCTTTAACAACTTGCATTTCATGAGTTATTATTACTATTGTTATTCCAAACTTTTTATTTACTTCTTTTAAAAGTTTTAATATAGACTTTGTGGTTTGTGGATCTAAGGCACTAGTTGCTTCATCACAAAGCAAAACCTTTGGATCATTTGCTAAAGCTCTTGCAATTCCAACCCTTTGTTTTTGTCCTCCACTTAATTGAGATGGATAAGAATCTGCCTTGTCTTCAAGTTCAACAAGTTTTAATAAATCTTTAACTTTATTTTTTATCTCTTCTTTTGAGTAACTACTCCCTTTAAGTGGATAAGCTATATTTTCAAATACTGTTCTAGATTTCATCAAATTAAAATGCTGAAATATCATTCCTATCTTTTTTCTTTCTTCTCTAAGTTCCTTATTTGATAAAGTACTTAAATCTTTCCCATCTATAACTACTTGTCCATTAGTTGGTTTTTCTAAAAAGTTTATACATCTAACTAATGTTGATTTTCCTGCTCCACTAAATCCTATAATTCCATAAATTTCACCTTTATTAATATTTAGTGTTACATCCTTAACTGCTTCTATTTTATTAGCTTTTGATTCATAGGTTTTGTGTAAATTTTTTAATATAATCATATTTTCCCTCCTTTTGCCCCAAAAAAGTGGACACATATAATTTTGTTTGTTTTGTTTCTTAGCTTCAAGTAATCACATTACTCAAATTTTAAACTATTCATAATTTCCTAAGGAATAAAAAAACTGCTTTCCTAAAAATAAGAAAGCAGTGTATTATACACATATATATTTTTCTCATTCTTATCTTTCAGATGCAATTACATCTGCAGGATTTAGCACCTTAAACTATAAAAGCTTATAATTATAACTAATATAATTATAATATAATTCAGGTTGCCAGACTTCATAGGGCCAGTCCCTCCGTCTTTCTTGATAAAAACTTATTTAATTTTTGTTCTTGTTTCGTATTATATCTCTATATATTTTTCATGTCAATAGTTTTATTTCTTTTTTTAGATAATTAATCTACTTCTGAGAATTCATCTTTACCTACTCCACAAAGAGGACAAAGCCAATCTTCTGGCACATCTGCAAATGCAGTTCCTGCTTCTACCCCATTATCTGGATCCCCTACTTCTGGATCATATATATACCCACATACATCACATATAAAACTTTTCATAATAATTCCTCCATATTTAATATATTAAATTTATAATATTGAACTTATATAATCTGCTGCTCTTTCTACATCTTTTTCTGATTCTTCATTAAGGGAGAATCTAATTCTTACAGGGAATTTAGTATCAATCATACCTGTTGATTTTATTATTGAAGATGTGTTTAAAACATTAGCATTAGTTTCATTTAAATAATCTTGAATTATTTCTATTGGTTCCCCACTCCATCCAAAGGATCCAAATGCACAAGCTACCTTGCCTTCTAAGTTTATATCCTTTAATTTCTTTAATACATTTTCAATTGAACCTATTAAATCACCATATTTTGTTGATGTACCAAATAATATTGCATCTGAACTTTTAATAGCTTCTAATATTTCTTCTTCAGCAGTCTTATCTGGATTTAATACTAATACTTCAATATCTTCTGCTTCAAATTCTTTTTTAAATTTGTCTGCAATTCCCTTTGTTGAATTTCTCATTGTTGTATAAACTATTGTGGCTTTTTTACCTTTTTTAGTTTCTTTACTCTTTTCATCATATATAGAAATATATTTTTCAATATTTTCATCTAGTATATATCCATGAGAAGGCGCTATTATATCTATATCAAGCTCTTTAACTGCTGAAATCATTGGTCTTACATACTTTTTATGTGGTGACATTATTAAATCGTAATATACAGTAAAAGCTTCTGTTATATCTGTATTTGCCTTGCTTGAAAGATATTCTTTAGCTTTTAAATGTGTACTAAATATATCACAAGGGAATAATACCTTATCTTCCTTACAATAAGTTATCATTGTTTCTTCTGTGTGAAGATATGGAGTCATTTTAAATAATAAAGTTTTTCCTCCAATATCAAGGGTATCTCCATCACCTACAACTAAAAATCTTTTTTCTTCAATTTTATATAATTCCTTTAAGTGATAAACAGCTTTTTCACTACAAACTACAGTTGCATTAACAGCTTGTCTTGCAAGTCCTCCCAAAGCACCTGAATGGTCTGGTTCTGTATGATTTATAACTATATATTTTATATCCTTTAAATCAATAATTGATTTTAAATTTTCTACATATTCTCTTGTGTATATTAAATCTACTGTATCTATTACTGTTGGTTTTTCTGTTTTTAATAAATAACTGTTATAAGTTGTGCCATCTAATACTAATCTATGAAATGGAACATCTCTATCATCTATAATTCCAACTCCATAAA
>NZ_ASRV01000010.1 GCF_000401215.1 Clostridium sartagoforme AAU1
AACATCTCTATCATCTATAATTCCAACTCCATAAATATCATTTTTAATTTTAAATTCTTTTCCCATTTCTATTCCTCCTAAATTTATAGTGTTTTATAAATTATATATGTCTGTTTTTCATATCAATCTTTACACTATTTCTATCTTTACTAGCTTTTAAGTAAATTCTATATTTTTATTATAAGAATTCACCTTGGAACTTTATGTGATTAGAATCAAAATTTATATTATTATATCTTAAATTTATTTTAGGATTAAAATCAGTCAGCGACAGTTCCTTTCCTTAATTCAACTTGTTGAACTATCTCCTAAATTATCCATTTCTAATTATAAATTATACTTCAATGTATTGTGATTTATACAAATTATAATAAAGTCCTTTTACTTTAAGTAAATCTTCATGTGTTCCCTCTTCTAATATTTTCTTATCTCCAACATACATTATTTTATTTGAATTTACTATTGTTGATAGTCTATGAGCAATAACAAAAGATGTTCTTCCTTTTAAAAGTTCTTCTATTCCTTCTTGAAGTAATGCTTCTGTTTCTGTATCTATACTTGATGTAGCTTCATCTAAAATTAATATCTTAGGATCTGCTAATAAAACTCTGGCAAAGGATATAAGCTGTTTTTGACCAACTGAAAGACCACTTCCCTGCTCATTTAAATATGTGTTGTATCCATCATTAAAGTCCTTTATAAAATCATCTGCTCTTACTATTTTAGCAGCATTTATTACTTCCTCATCAGTAGCACTTAATCTTCCATATCTTATATTTTCCATTATTGTTCCTGAAAAGACAAATGGATCTTGTAGCATAACACCAACTTCTTTTCTAAGAGATTTTAATGTAACATCATTTATATCTGTTCCATCAATAAAAATATTTCCAGACTTTATCCTATAGAATCTAGATAAAAGATTAACTATAGTTGTTTTGCCTGCTCCTGTTGGTCCAACTAATGCGACTTTTTCTCCAGATTTTATATTCATATTTATATTCTCTAGAATAGGAATGTCTTTTTCATATTCAAAGTAAACATCTTTAAAAGTTACATCACCTTTAACATCTTTGAAAGTCTTTGCATCCTCTTTATCATATTCTGGCTTTTCATCCATAGCCTCAAAAATACGCTCTAAGTAAGCCATAGCATTTATTAAGGTGTTATAGAAGTTTCCTATATTGGTTATTGGAGCCCAAAATATCCAAACATATGATATAAATGCTACTAAAAGCCCAACAGAAATTCCACCTTTAAAAACTAATATACCAAAAATATAAATAAGTGAGATTGAAATTACAGATATAGTTTCTATGCTTGGCCATACAAGAAAATTTAAACTTACTGCTTTCATCCAAGAATCACTACAATCTGTACATAATTCTTCATATATATTCATATTTTCTTTTTTTCTTGAAAATGACTGTGTTACCCTTATTCCATTTATACTTTCATGTATATACGCATTTAAATTTGATTGCTTTGAACTTAATTTTTGATAGGCTCTTCTTTGAGCATTTTTAATAGATAACATAACTGCAAGAAGTATAGGAATACCTATTAATGTTACTAATGTTAGTTTTATGCTTAAAAATGACATAAATATTATAGTCATAATAAGTGTAACCATATCTGCAATTAAGTTTACAAATCCATTAGATAAAATATCACTTAGTGAATTTATATAATTAACCACTCTTACTAATATTTTTCCATGTGGTCTTGAATCATAATAGTTAAATGGTACATATTGTAGATTCTTAAATAAATCATGCCTCATATCCACCAATATACTTTGTCCAACTTCCCCCATTGTGAACATTCTATGCCTCATTATTATAGCTATTGATATAAATATTAATACATATAAAGTAGAAAGTACTATTAATCCATTAATATTTCTATTTGGTATATAGTTATCTAATGCTGTTTTTGCTATTACTGGTCCAATTAATGAAATTGAACTTGATAATAACATTAATAAAACAGATATAAAAATTTTAACTTTATATGGCTTCATATATCCTAATAGTCTTTTTAAATATCCTAAATTAAAGCCAGTTTCTAATTCTTCATCAACGTTATATTTATTCCTTGCCATTCCTTATACTCCTTCTACCTTTAAATTCAAATTTCCATATTGAGTATAAAATATATTTGAGTAATATCCATGCTCTCTTATTAATTCATCATGGGTACCTCTTTCTACTATTTCTCCATTATCTAAAACTAGAATTAAATCTGCTTGTTTTAAAGATGATATTCTATGGGCTATTATAAAAGTTGTTTTCTTTTCTTCCATATTTTTAAGCTCATATTGTATCTTTTTCTCAGTTTCCATATCAACAGCTGAAGTTACATCATCTAATACAAATATTGACGCATCCTTCATCATTGCTCTAGCTAAAGATACCCTCTGCCTTTGTCCTCCTGAAAGACCTACTCCTCTTTCCCCTATAATTGTTTCATATCCATCTTCTAAATTTTTAATAAAATTATGTGCTTGTGCCTTTTTAGATATCTTTTTTATTTCTGAAAAACTTGCTTTCGGATTACTAAAAGCTATATTATCTTTTACTGTATCTGAAAATAAAAATATATCTTGCATAGCAGTTGCTATATTTCCTCTTAATGTATCTAAGTCTATATCCTTTATATTTATTCCATCTATATATATTTCACCTTCAGTAGCATCATAAAATCTAGATAATAAATTAATTATTAATGATTTACCAGAACCAGTATGTCCAACTAACCCTATTGTTTGTCCGGCATTAGCTTCAAAGGAAACATTATTTATAACTCTTCTTCCATCTATATCTAAACTTACATTTTCAAATCTTATATTACCTTTAAACTTATTAAGGTTTATTGTTTCTTCATTATTTTTTATACTACTTTCTGTTTTTAATAACTCTATGATTTTTTCTGATGATGCTATAAATCTTTGGGTATCATTTATTAAATATCCACACATTCTCATTGGGTTATTTAATGCCCATAATAAACTATTAAATATTATTAATTCTCCAAAGGTTATTTTATTTGTAGCTACTAATATTCCCCCAACTAATATCATGACAACAGATAGACTGTTTGATAAAAACTCTAGTTTTGGAATGTATTTTCTAGTGACTTTAATTGTATCTAAATTTCTTTCCTTATAATTTTTGTTTTCCACATTAAATTTATCTATTTCAAACTTTTCTCTTCCAAATGCTCTTACTACTCTATTTCCACTTATATTTTCTTGAACAATTGAATTTAATTTTGAATAAGCCTCCCTTATATTATGAAATGTTGGTGAAATTTCTTTACTCATTTTATAGGTTAATAAGCCTATTAATGGAGATATTAATAGCATAAAAATTGTCAAAGTTGCATTAACATACATCATAGAAATTATTGCAAAACAAAATGTGGTTATGGAGGATATGATGTTATAAACTACCCAAGCAACAAAATGTCTTATTGCATCTGTATCTCCTGTCATCCTTGCCATAAGATCTCCTGTTTTAACCTTACTATAAAAATTAATATCTAACTCCATTAATTTGTCATATAAATCTTTTCTTATTTTAAATAATATATCTTGAGATATTTTTTCCAATATCATTTGATATATATAAGCTATAATTCCCTTAAATACAACAATAGAAATCATAACTGTTATAAGAGGAAGCAATAAATTAGTTTCATTTTCTCCTAAAACTTTATCTACTATCTTTCCTGATATAAATGGATTAACCATATTAATTGCACATGTAAATAATACTAACAATAATGCAAAAATATATTTGTATTTGTAATTCTTTAAATAACCAAATATCCATCTTAAATTGTCCATAATTAAGTCTCTCCTTATATTCTCCTTTATTTCTTTCTAAGTATGATTATATAGAAGTTATTGAAAATAAAAATGTATTATATTAAACTTTAAATGTATATTATTATACTAATAACTAATAATTATTTTGGAGATTTAAAATGAGTAATACCTATACAAATATAGATAGCTATAATCCTCAAATACTCTTTGTGATAGATGGATATTGTTCACCGGATATACCTGTCCCAGAAACTAACTACCATTGTCACGAAGATTTTATAGAGCTTTCCTTTGTAACTTCTGGTTCAGTTGATTATTTAATTGAAGGTGAAGAGTACACATTAAAGAAGGGACAAGTTTTAATATCTAATCCTGGAATTTATCACAAAGAATTATTTAATTCAAATACAAATTGTAGAGAGCTTCACCTTGGGCTAACTGACATTAATATATTTAATAACTGTAAAAAGGATTTTATAGATATAGGTGATAAAAATGTATTAACACTTAATACTTATAAGGATGAAATTTTGAAAACATGCCAAGATATAGTTGATGAACAGAAGAATCATAAACAAACTTCTCCCTTTATGCTAAAATCTCTTGTTATGAAAGTACTTGTACTTTTACATAGAGAAATAAATGAAGAAATCCCCAATTTAAATTCACAAGAATTTTCCTTTAAATCTCGTGAAAAGAAGGTATTGGTGGAAAGTATAACTAAATACTTAAATGAAAATTATACAGAAGATATTTCTTTATATACATTATCAAAAAATATGTATTTAAGTCCTGTATATATTTCTAAAATTTTTAAAGAACTTATGGGGGATTCTCCAATAAATTATTTAATACAAATAAGACTTATAAAAGCAAAGAATCTTTTAGAGGACTCAAAGCTTTCAATAAAAACTATTGCTAAGATGGTTGGGTATAATGATCCTTATTACTTTAGCAAGCTTTATAAAAAATACTATGGAATTTCTCCAAATAAAGCCAGAAAGATTGTTTAATAAATAAAACTCTGTCCTTAAAATTTAAAAATTCTTAAGGACAGAGTTTATTAATAAAGGAGCTGTCTATGCGACAGCCCCTTATTATTATCTACTACTTTTTCCATTCATTTATTTGTTTTTGCATTTCTGCAATAACTTTATCTATTCCTTGTTCTTTTAATTTAGAATTTAACTTTCCTAAATACTCATCAACATCTACGGAACCACTATAAATAGTTGCTTTAAATTCTTCTAAAACATTATTTATTGCTGCAATTTCAGTAGATACACTTGAAGAATCAAATTTAAATCCTAATGCTGGTGATACTTTTGATTTATCGTTGAAATCTTTAAATTCTTCCCATTTAGTTTCTGGCTCACCTTCTAATTTATAAGTTAAGAATAAGTTTCCTACTGAGAAGTATGGTACATCATAATTCTTTTGATCTGGATTGATTAACTTTATATGTTGATCTCCAACTTTATCATAGTGAACTCCTTCAATACCATAGTTGATTAAATTTCTAAAATATTCATCTGTACTTAATAAAGATAATACTTCAAAAGCTTTATCCTTGTTTTTTGAATTACTAGATATAGCAATTAATGATCCTGTAGTTGATCCATTAGTAATTAATGTATCACCGATAGGAGATGATACTACTGGATAATTTAATGCTTTTGACCAAAGTACATCTGCATATGGCTGTCCGTCACCTTTTGTTACAAGACGTTTAACTGATTTATCATCTTGTGCTGTTGCTGCATCTGCATTTATATATCCTGCTTTATAATACTTTCTTAAAGTTTCTAAGTCTTCTTTCATTTGTTGTGTTTCAAACATATTCTTTATAGTTAGTGAATTATCATTTATTTCTACTCCAACTGGATCAACTAATTGATCAAAGAATACTGTATATGAGAATCCCTTAGTTATATATAAAGGAGTTACATCTGGTTCATTTTCCTTTATTACCTTTAACCATGGTTCTAAATCTTTTAAGCTATGAAGGTCTTGATATGGTATATTGTATTTATCAACATATTCTTTAGTAAATACCCACATTGGTGCTACTCCAAGCTCCTTTTGATTTGGTACTCCATAAATTTTTCCATCTATAGTTGCACCTTCCCAGAATCTTGAATCAACAGTTTCTTTTAAATTTTTTCCTGCTTCTGAATTTAAATAATCATCTAATGCTAAAAAAGCACCCTTTCTTGAATTTCCTAAATAGTCACCAGCCCATGAACATGTAAATGCTAAATCATAATCTTCGCCAGAATTTATTACTACTGACATTTTTTGATTATAATCTCCAAAACCTATAAATTTCATGTCTAGGTTGACATTTATTTTATCTCCTAAGTATTTATTTGCTTCAGCTAAAACCTTGTCTAAATCTTTTGGTTCTTCACCGATTGCATACCAAGTTAGTTTAGTTGGTGTGTTACCTTTTGAGTTAGAATCATTTGTTGCCTTACCGCATCCTGTAAAAATAGCTGAAGTTGCCATTATAGCACAAGCTGCTAATGCAATCATCTTTTTTATTTTTCTCATGATTTTTTCTTCCCCCTTAATTTAATAACGTTTACAAGATGATTATAATATTTTAGTATATTATTTTATAGTGTACTTATTTTATATTTAATTAACTAAATCTAGATACATTATACTAATATGTAGATTTTTATTTCAATTAAAATAAAAAAGCCTTAAGTAAATATCTTTTATAAAGAATACTTACTTAAAGGCTTGTGTTTATCTTTTTAACATTTACCATTTCTTTGTAAATAATTAAATAATGCTCCTAAAAGATTTGCATCATTTTCAAATTTACATTTTTCAATTATAGGTCTTACTTTTGCAACAGGGATATTTTTCATTATTAAATCTAATTTTTCATTTATTTTATCTATAAAGTCTTCTCTGCTGCTTATAGCTCCACCAATAACAATTTTTTCAGGATCATACATATATTGAATATTAAATATTCCTTTAGCGTTATTTAAATAAAATTCATCTATAGCATTAATACAGTCAGAATCACCCTTTTCGGCTAAATCAAATATCTTTCTCCCATCTAATTCTTCTACATCTATATTTTTTAATTTTGCTACGGTATTTAATAATCCTCCTGTTGCAGCAATGGTACTCCAAGTTTCAAATATTATATTTTCTCCTTCTTTCTTAGTATTTAAAATACAATATCCAAATTCTCCACCATGAAGATTATTTCCCTTATGAATTTTTTTATCCTTTATAACTGCCCCTCCAATACCTGTTCCACATACTACAAATAGTACATCTTTATTATCCTTAGCTGCACCCTTCCAAACTTCTCCTAAAGCTGCACAATTTGCATCATTTTCTATTTCTAAATTAACCCCTAAATCCTCACCAAAGATTTTTTTGAAATTAGGTCCATGAATACAAGGTAGTGCACTAGCGCCTCCTATTATTCCAGTATCGCTATCTACTCCACCTGGTGCACTAACAGCTACCCCTGAAATTGAGTATTCTTCCTTAGCTTTATTAATTGCATTTTCCATATCAGTTTTAAAAAGTTCAAAATTATTTCTTTCTGATTTATAGCTTCCCTTAGTAATAAAATCTCCCTCTTCTGACATTATGGCATACTTCACACTGCTACCACCTATATCAAATACTATATAATTACTCATATATTTCCCTCTCATTCTTTAATATATTATATATAAATTATAAAACGTTTTCTTTCAAATTTCCAATTTTCTGGACCCCAGGGGTCCATTAAAATCCATTTTTCTCTGTAACTTCTTTTATCCATCTTCCTGATTTCTTTATTGTTTTCTTTTGTGTTTCTAAATCTAGTGCAATAAATCCATATCTATTCTTATATGCGTTACACCAAGACCAACAATCTATAGGAGTCCAAGTATGATACCCAAAACAATTTGCTCCTTCTTCTATTCCTTTGTGAAGATTTTCTAAATGCTCCTTAAAAAAGTCTATTCTATAATCATCTTCTACTATACCTTCTGTATTTATATATCTTTCTTCACCTTCTACTCCCATTCCATTTTCTGAAATGAACCATGGTATATTGTTATAGTTATCTCTTATATTTATAGCTATATCATAAATTGCTTTAGGATATATTTCCCATCCCCTATATGGATTCATTCTTCTTCCTGGCATTTCATAATTATCAAAGTACTTATCTGGCATCCATTCCTTACTGTTACATGTTGTTTCCTTTGCCTTTACTCTTCTAGGAAAATAATAATTTACTCCTAGGAAGTCTATGGTATTTTCCTTTATTATATTAAGTTCTTCTTCTGTTGATTGCCAAATTACTCCTTCTTTTTCTAAAATTTCTATTAATAATTTTGGAAATTCCCCTTTTACTGCAGGAGAAAGGAATGATTCATTAAAGAATGTATCAGCAATTCTAGCTGCTTCTACATCTTCAGTATTATTTATATCTCTTGGATATGATGGCGTTAAATTAAGTATTGTACCTATTTGCCCTCCATCTTTATCATACCCCCTACTTTTAAACACCTTTACTACCTTCGAAGATGCTAAGTTTACATTATATAATACCTGCATCGCCTTCTTACCATTAACTACTTTAGGATAATGGAATTGATATAAATATTGTCCCTCTACAATTACTATAGGTTCATTAAAAGTAGTCCAATATTTAACCCTATCTGCAAATAATTTAAATGCCGTTTCTGCGAACTTTACAAATAAATCTACTACATGCTTTGATTCCCATCCACCATACTTATCATATAATTCAACTGGTAAATCGAAATGATGTAAATTTATTACTGGAATAATTCCATTTTTTATAGTTTCATCTATGACATTATTATAAAATTCAATTGCATCTTCATCTGCTTCACCAGTTTCTAAATTTTTTATAAGTCTTGTCCATTGAATTGATGTTCTAAAACTATTTAATCCTATTTCTTTAAGCATTGCTAAATCTTCTTTATAGCTATTATAAAAATTAGATGTAACTTCTGGTCCCACTTTATTAAAAAATACTTCTGGTTCTATTTCATACCAATAGTCAAATATACTTTTATGTTTTTTATTAAATGATCCTTCACTTTGAGGTCCTGATGTAGCAGACCCCCACCAAAAGTTCTTAGGAAATATAAAATTCTTGTTCATACTAATTCCTCCTTTTGTTGTAAAATTAAAACTTTATATAAAATAAATTTATATATTCTTTAAACATTACAAGAAAATTATATAGCCATATTTTTTATTTGTCTAGACATTTAATATAACTATATATACTTATGTTATTGTAAAACTTATTTTTTATAGTAATATATTTATATACTGTATTTATATTTTATTAAAAATAATATATAGCTAGTAAAAGTGTAAAATTTGAAAAATTACTAACTTATTTAACAATCTTAAAGTAAAGGACGAAAGGATATTTACTATGCCCAAATACAAAGATATAAGTGATGAAATTAGATTACGTATAAGAAATGGAATATATAATTCTCCGACTAATCAAATTCCTGATGAGATAACACTATGTAAGGAATTTCATTGTAGCAGAATGACTATGAAAAAAGCTCTTGACTTACTAGTTTTTGATGGAATAATTTATAGAAAAAGAGGTCATGGAAGCTTTATTATGGATGTTCTTCCTGTGGATTCAAGAATAAATATTTCTGATAGAGATTTGAAGGGATTAACTAGATTAGTTAATAATAATGTTAAAACTGAAATTATAGAATTTAAATTAATCTTTGCTGATTATAATATATCAACTAAGTTAAATATTAATGAAAATTCTCCAATTTATGAAATAATACGTCTTAGATTAATAAATAATGAACCTGTTGTTATAGAAAATACTTACTTAGATGCAACACTCATAACGGGTCTTAATAAAGATATATTAAAAAAATCTATTTATGATTTTATAGAAAATGATTTGGACTTAAAAATAAGCAGCGCAAATAAAGTTATTCGTGCTGATAAAAGTACCGATATAGATAAAAGATACTTAAACCTATGCGCCAATGATCCAATTTTAGAAGTTGAACAAATAGCTTATTTAAATAATGGAAGAGCCTTTGAATATTCTATTTCTAGACATAGATATGATAAATTTCAATTTACATCCTTTTCCGTAAGAATGTAAATTGCGAAGCAATTTTCTAGTGCACAGTTCACAAGGCACAGTTCACAGTTGTTTTCATTTTTTAGGTAACAGGGAATAGGTATCAGGTAACAAGTACTAAGTTTAGTTATCCTTACACTCAACTTCACTAAGTATTCGTCAAATGAACATCTACTTCAGATAAGCTTCAGTAGATGGGCTTTCATACTAAGTTTAGTTATCCTTACACTCAACTTCACTAAGTATTCAATGCCTGCTGTTTAAAATTTAGAATTTAATTGATATAAGGTAGGTCTTATTTAAAACTAAATTAAGCTTTCCCTTATATATTTAGTCATTATTTTTCTAAAAAAGAGCTAACACTGTTACCTGTTACTTTATCCAAGAAACTGTGAACTATGAATTGTACACTGTGAACTGAATAAAATTTCTTTGCAATTTTAAGCTATTACTGGATAACTTTTTAATACTATAGCATTTCCTTTTATTTTATATTCTCCTAAAGTAGCAGGAATTAAATAGCTATCTCCTGTTTTTATTACTTCTTCAAAATCTTTTCCTACTATTACTCCTTCACCATCAACACAAGTGTACATATCAAATTTTTCTATATCACTTACATCTTTATACTCTGAAGTTATTGATATTTTCTCTATTCCAAAATATTCATTTTTGCATAATAAACTATGCTTATATCCTTCATAACTAACTTCTTTCTTTTCACTTAAATTTTCGCATTGCAGATCAAAGTTTATAACATCTAAAGCCTTTTCAACATGTATTTCCCTTGGTCTTCCATAATCGTAAACTCTATATGTTACATCACTGTTTTGTTGAATTTCTGCAATTATAACTCCTTCACATATAGCATGAACCAATCCGCTATTTATTAAGAAGCAATCTCCTTTTTTAACTTCAATTTTATTTAAATAACTTTCTACATTATTATTTTTTATAGATTCTTCAAACTGTTCTTTTGTACAATCCTTTGTGCCAACTATTAATGAAGCACCTGGTTTGGCATCAATAACATACCAAGCCTCTGTCTTACCATAATCATTTTCATACTTTGCTGCATATTCATCTCCTGGATGAACTTGAACTGAAAGTTTTTCCTTTGAGTTTATAAGCTTTATAAGTAATGGGAATTTTTCAAGAGTTACTTTTTCCCCAACAAGTTTATGTCCATATTCTTTAATCAAATCATCAAACTTAGTTCCTTTTAATGAACCATTTTCAACTATTCCTGTTCCATTAGGATGACATGCTATATCCCAGCTCTCCCCTATTTCACCCTCTGGCATATTGTTTCTAAAGGTTTCAAAATCTCTTCCACCCCATATTTTTTCATAATATAAATTTTCAAATCTAATTGGATACATTAAATTACCACCTTACTTTAAATATTCTTTATTATCTATACCATTCAAAATTTATTGAATTTAAAACGTTTTGTTATTATATGTCTTGTAGCATTTTAGTGAAACTTACTAAGTTAATTATTACTTAAGTTTCATGTAATTTTATATTAAACCATATTGCCACATTTTTTAAGTATCATAATTATAGATTTTCATAAAAATTTATAGTTATAATATATAATCTTCTATACAATGAGAAACTGAATTTACAATATATCTTGTATGTTTTTTTAATTCTTCTTCTACATGATTAAAAGTAAATGAATTTGGTGTTATATTAAACATACTAATATCATTCCATGAATCCCCTATAGTATATAAATTTTCTGATTTTATTAATTCTTGATTTGCTAGATATTCTACTCCATTTCCTTTAGAACATCCTATTGGAACAATATCTATATAAATATCATTTCTATATGCAATTATTTTGTCTCCATATTTGTTATTTATTTCATTTTTTAATTCTTCTATTTCAGCTTTTTCTTTATTTGGCATATGCAGAGAAATTAAGCTTAAATCATCATCTATTTCTTGTATTGAATTAACCTTTATTTTATTAGGATAAGGTAAGTTATTACAATCTGTTAATATATATGTCTTAAAACCTGATTCAACAGATATATCAATATTACCATCATTTACTTGATATAATATTTTTTCTATTACTTCTTTTTCTATAATTTCTTGTTTAATCTTACTTCCAGTTGAATCCATTATAAGTGCGCCATTTAGTAAAACAAAATAATTCGCATATATTTTGTATTGATCTTTTAACATTTGAATTGCATTATAGGGTCTTCCTGTTGAAACAACTACTAAATTCCCCTTATTTTGAAGCTTAAGTATTGCTTGTCTATCATTCGACCTAATTTCATTATTATTTATTAATGTTCCATCCAAATCTGTAGCAAATAGTTTATTCATTTCTACCTCCAACTTCATGTATTTTTAAGTATATATTTTTATAATATAATTTTACCACAATAATTCCTTTCTTTGATAAGTAATATCATATAATATAAACTTCAATTTAAATTTTTTAAAATCTTTATGCATTTTTAGAAGATAATACTAGGGATTAAAAAAAATATAACTCAAATAATATAAACATAAGGAGGGATTATTATGCCAACAAAACCTAACAGTAAAAAAGTTTATTTACCTAATGATAGAACTGGGTATGCTCCAGAAAAACATGCTTTGATTAGTCATGGAAAAGTTGACTCTGAGCCAAGTCCATTACCTAGTACTGTAGAAGATGATATAGTAGTAAATAATATTGCTTATATGGAATTTGATTATACAGAACAACCTGAACTAGACAATGAAAGTGATACTAAAACTGAAACAAGTAAAAATAGTAAGAAATAAATATCACAAAGGAGAGATTCGATATGTCTAACAATAAGAAAAATAGAACAGATGGAACAATTCCTATGAAAAATAAAGATGTTGCTACTCCTGTTAATTCAAACAATACATCTAGTTCTGCTTATGAATATACAGATTTAGAAAATATAGCTAGAGTTTCTAAAGTTAACCAAAAACGTTAATAAAAATAAATAAAGGAAATCTTTTAATGAACAACTACTAAATTTTTCTAGATACTTCTCGATAATTTAAGTAGTTGTTCATTTTTATTATTAAATTTATTGCAATTTAGGGGGAGGGCATATGAGAAAAATACTCAAAATAAAAAATACTCAAAAAGGAAAAACTAAGAAAGAAAAAACTAATAATAATGATAAACCTAAAAAAACAATAACAAATTAATTAAAATATCTAATAAGCTTAGAAGTTGTTTTGTATTGATTATAGCTTTATTATTATTTATCTGGGGACTTGGCCTATACAATATGGATAAAATCAACAGTTCTTCTGAAAAGCTTTACTCAAATAATACTTTAGGAATCATATATATAAATGAATTAAGTGAAAATTCTACATATAATTATCTTAGTAGTAAACTTTTAATATCAATTAAGGATGCTGCCGAAAAGAAAATTTTAACTCAAAATATTTATTATAATAATAAAAGAAATTCTCAACTTGTTCAGCTTTATAAAGACTTAATTACTAAAGATGAAGATAAACAACGTTTTGATGAAATAATATCTTCTTTAGCTAAATTAGAAGAGCAATCTGATAATATAATTAAAGCTGTAAATGAAAATAGATTAAATGATGCAACTTTATTTTCTTATGATTTAGATAAAATTCGTGGAGACTTTATAATTAAATTAGATAGACTTGTAGAATTAAACAGCAAATGGGCTGAAGAAACTTTACAAATGAATAAAGATACATATAATGATTCATTAATACTTACGTCTATTATTTTAGGGCTTTCAATATTTATTTCTATACTGTCTGCTGCTAGTATAACTTTAAGAATAACTAAGTCTTTATCTAAAATAATGTCTTTATCTAATAGAATAGCTAAATATGACTTGTCTGAAAAGATTGAAATAAAGCATAATGATGAATTTGGACAAATAGCTACGGCTCTTAATATAGCACAAGATAACTTAAAAGAAATAGTACATTCAGTTATCTCTAGCGCCGATGAAGTTAATTTATCAAGTGAAGATTTAGCTTCATCTATTGAAGAAGTAACTTGTCAATTTGATTTAATAAATGATTCATCAAGTGAAATTAACTCTACAATTCAGGAAACTAGCGCTATAACAGAAGAATTATCTGCATCTATTTTAGAAGTAAATGCAAGCATAGATACTCTTTCTGAAAAAGCTACTGATGGTAATATTAATTCAGAAAAAATTCAAAAAAGAGCAACCACTATAAAGAAAGATACTGAATTCGTAATCGATAATACCTCAACTTTATATGAAAGTGTAGAAAATGATATAAAACTATCTATTGAAAAAGCAAAAATAGTTAATGAAATAGTTAATATGACTAATTCTATTGAGGAAATTGCTGAACAAACTAATCTTCTTGCTTTAAATGCATCAATTGAAGCTGCTAGAGCTGGAGAACAAGGTAGAGGATTTGCTGTTGTTGCTGAGGAAGTAAGACTACTTGCAGAACAATCCAGGAGTTCAGTTCAAAGCGTAAAAGAGACAATAAATCAAGTCAGACTTGCCTTTAATAATATCACTGATAGTAGTAATAAATTACTTGAATTTATGAATAGTGAAATAATGAAAGAATTTAAACAGTTCATAAAAATAGGTGATAAATATGAAAAAGATGGAGTATTTATTAGAAAGATGAGTGAGGACATTGCTGCTATGTCTGAAGAAGTATCTGCTACGATGAATGAGCTAAGTAATGCTGTTCAATCAGTTGCATCTATGACTCAAAATTCATCAGCAAATGTAAATTCAGTAAAGAATAGTATAAATGATACTACTAGTGCTATAGAAAAAATGTCCGAAACAGCTATAAATCAAGCTGAATTGGCTATAAAACTTAGAAGTTTATTATCTCAATTAAATTTTAAAATTAAGTAGGTAGATTCCTTGGAATCTACCTACTATTATTTTTCTACTCCCTATCTAAATCCCATCATAGAGCCAGATCTTCCACAGTTTCCTCTTCCTCTATTTTCTGAATTTAATCCATATCTATTTCCTTCTCCATTTCCTTGCCCTTGACCCCTGTTTTCTTCCCCATAATAAGGACAGTTTGGATTTCCTAAGCCGGAATTATTATCCTCAGATATATTGTAATTTTCTGTATCACTTACTACTGCTTCACCTGAATTTATTACTGGACTTTCTTCCTCTGCTGCAAAGGCTATGGCTCCTGTACCTATTGTACATGAGTATCTATAGTTCTAGTATCTCCATAAAAATCATATCCCCAAACACTAGTTATTAAATCTTCTCTTGTAAAAACCTTGTTTTTATTTTTTATTAAAAACATTAATAAGTCATATTCCTTAGGAGTTAAAATAATTTCCTTCTCCTTCTCAAAAACCCTTCTATTATTATCATCTATTCTTAAGTCACACAATTTAATCTCATTAATATCTTCATTTTTGAAACTATTAATTCTTAGTTTAACTCTTAAAACTAATTCCCTCATACTAATAGGCTTTACCATATAATCATCTGCTCCAAGCTCAAAGCCAAAAATTCTATCTTCCTCTTCTCCTCTAGCACTAGTTATAATAACTTGTGTATATTTATTTAAAGATTTTATTTTCTTTAAAAGGTACCATCCATCTTTATATGGCATCATTACATCTAATACGGCCAAGTCATATATATTTTCTTCAATTAAGTTCTCTGCTACTTTTCCATCATTAGCTAAAGTAACATTATAACCCTCTTTTTCAAGATATAACTTCATAACTTTTCCTATTTGCTTTTCATCCTCTGCTATTAGAATTTTTTCATATACCCTCCAATTATAAGATAAAATATAAATTATCTAATACTTTCTAATAAAATAATAATCTAGTTATTTAATGCTAATAATTTACACTTGTGCTTATATTAATTTATATATCTTATATTAATA
>NZ_ASRV01000011.1 GCF_000401215.1 Clostridium sartagoforme AAU1
TTTAAAGTAATAAATTACAAATAATTATCCACGTGATAAACTTTTTATAATTTCTAAATATTAAAAAAGATACTAATAAAACATCATTATGCTTTATTAGTATCTTTTTATTTACATTTCCATCACATTAGTATTAAGCTACTATATCTGATTTTCTTCCTTCTATTTTTTCTGCTATTTTTTCTCCAACATTTTTTAGTGAAACTGAAATAGCTAAAAATACTACTAGTATTACTCCTAGAATTAAGAAATCTTTTCCTACTACACTGCTATTTATTACCTCAGCTGATATTACTTCTCTTAAAGCTTCAACTGCATAAGTAAATGGCATGTATGGATTTAATACTCTAAAGAATTTAGGTACTACTTCTAATGGGAATGTACCTGCACATGCAGTAAGTTGAAGTATTAATAAAACTATACCTAATAGTCTTCCAGCATCCCCTAGTAATGAAATTAAACATTGAATAATTGAAACAAAAACTAATGATAGGAATATATTTGTTCCTATATATGCTGCTGGATTACTTGTTTCTAATCCAAGAATTAGCACTACTATACTTACTAAAATTGCTTGTAAAATTCCTACAAATGCATAAGATAAATATTTAGCCATAACTCTATCGAATTTAGATAAATTTTCTTCTTCTTTCAATTTTGAAGGAATTACAAAGAACATCATTATAGCACCTATCCACAATGAAAGTGGAATAAAGTATGGTGCAAATCCTGTTCCATAGTTCGGAATCTTATTTATTGAATCGAAATTCATATTTATTGGTTCCGAAACAAATTCTCCCATTGTTTCTGATGAATTTTTTAATCCATCTTTCATTTTATCTGCACCTTCATTAAGCTTTGTGCTTAATTCATTACTTCCATCATAAAGTTTTTTAACTCCATCAGTTAATTCTGGAACCTTTGATGCTAATTCTGAAATACCAGAATTTAATGATTTTTGTCCATCTAATAATTTGCTTGAACCATCTTGAAGTTTAACTGATCCATTTGCTAATTCATTTGAACCATTATAAAGTGCTGATATTCCTGAAGTTAATGTTGGAATATTAGATTTTAAAGCACTAGTTCCATCATTTAATGCATTAGCTCCTGCATTTAATTTAGTTAATCCAGTATTTAAATTGCTTGCTCCATCTGATACTGATTTTAATCCTACTCCAAACTCACTAGTTTGAGGATCTAAATTAGTATATAAGCCATTTAATCCTACATCTAATTTTGAAACTCCGGTTTTAACTTCTCCAATCTTTGATATTAAGCTAACTGTACCTTTAGATAAATCTTTTGATCCAGTGGTATATTCAACTAATGAAGATTTAAATAAATTTGTTCCTTCTGATAACAATTTAACTTTTGTTGCATTTTCTGAAGCATCAGATTGAACTTTTTGAGTTATTTGTAATGCTTGTTGTATTAATGAATTTTTTTCTTCAACAGTGATAGAACTATCAGATGCTTTTGTCAAAATATCTTGTATCGTAGCATTTGCCTTTGTTGAATCTGATACGCCTTTAATTAACTTATTTACTCCATCTTGTATTTCATCATATCCTGTAACTATTGAATCTGAGCTATCAGTTATTAATTTTGCTCCATTATTTAGCTTAACTATATCTCCTTGCCCAGCTTCTAATTCTGAACTCATTTTATTAGCTCCTGCTTTTAGTTGACCAATAGATGGATATATTTTCTCTATATAAGCATTATATAAATTTTTATTTCCATCAGCTAGCTACTTTGAACCTGCTAAAGCTTCAGATGTTCCTGATTTTAATTCATTAGTTCCATTTGCTAAAGCGCTAACTCCACTACTTAATGTTGGAACTTTTTCATATACTTGTCCAAGTCCTGAATTTAGTGCATTTGCTCCATTGATTATTGAGCTTATACCATTGTTTAAAGTTGCTTGCCCATCTAACAATTGAGATGATCCATCACTTAACTTAGTTGCACCTTCTGCTAAGGTTGGGACTTTTTCATTTAAAGTATTCATGCCATCATAAATTTGTTTGCTTCCATCAGCTGCTTGTGTTAATCCATCTTTAGCTTCATATAAACTATCAAAAGCTACTTCAACATAATTTTGTGATATTGTTTTTGTTATTTTAGCATTAAGTTCTTGCTCTACCTTTGAGTTTATTTGTGATGCTAAGAAGTTTTTCTTATCATTTGATATAAAATCAATTTTTGCGACTTTGGGAGCCCCCTCTTTTGCTGCTATAATCTTAGATGAGAAATCTTCTGGAATAACTACTTTTGCATAGTATCCTTTCCCTTCTAAACCCTCATTAGCATTTTCTTCTGAGGTTATTTCCCACCCAATTTCATGGTTCCCTTTGAGTTCTTCCTCAATATCTTTACCATAGTTTACTTTTGAGCCATCTAAAGTAGCTCCTTCATCTTTATTTACCACTGCAATGTGGACATCTTCAAGTTTTGCATATGGGTCCCAGAATGCATATAAGTATAATAATGAGTATAATAGCGGTACAATTATAATTGCAATTATCGATACTCGTATGAATCTGTTTTTAAATATGCTCTTGATGTCTTCCCTTGCAATCTTTAGGAAATTCATACAATCACCTTCTGTTTAATTTTTTGTACTGAATAGTCAGTCAATCAGTATGATATATTTATACTACTTTTGTACTAAGTAGTCAATATTATTTTTTTAAATTTTTTTACAAAAAAAACTAGATTAATACTTACATGTATCAATCTAGTTTTTAAAATTAAAAATCAAAACTAAAAAATATTAATTAGAACAAATTTAATTCTAAGTTATCTTAATTTTTAATTACTCTACATTTTTAATTATTCTAGCTGGATTTCCTCCAACTACTACATTATCTGGAATATCTTTTGTAACTACTGAACCTGATGCTATAACTACATTATTTCCTATAGTTACTCCTGGATTTATTGTTGAATGTCCACCAATCCAAACATTATCTCCTATACTAACGCTTTTTCCAAATTCATATTTAAGCCTTTCATTAGGATTTATTGGGTGTGTTGCTGTATAAATATGTACTCCTGGTGCAATAAAACAATTCTTTCCTATTCTTATTTCACACACATCAAGCATTACGCAATCAAAATTAGCATAAAAACCTTCACCAACATGTATATTGTACCCATAATCACATCTAAAATTAGGCTCTACATATAAATTTTCACCTGTTGATCCTAAAAGTTCTTTTAAAATCTTTTTACGTTCATCCAGTTCTGTTTCTATAGTATTATTAAATAATCTAGTTAATTTCCTTGCCTTTAATCTTCCATTTGTTAACTCTTCATCACTTGGATCATATGGTAATCCTTGCATCATTTTTTCTTTTTCTCTCATACTATTCTCCTACAATTTTATTTTTTAATTGTTTTCATCTTGAAATAGATAAATTATATCATCATAATAACGATTTCATTATCTTTTTACGTTTATTCCATATTGAAAATACTTCATAAATTTCTCCACTACCTCTTCATGATTATATTTATCTTCATTTAAAATTTCATAAAGAGCCGAAGAAACTAATACACCTATTAATCCATAACTTAATAATATTGGATCATCATTTTCTATAAATCCTCCGTCCATAACGGCTTTGAATTTAACTGAACTCTTATCTATAAGAGTTCTTATTTCTTCCCTTAACATATTGTTTCTTTCTCCGGTTCCCCAAAGTTGACTTATTATTACTTTAAATAAATCTTTATTTTCATAAACATATTTAAGTTGAACCTTTGCTGAAACTTTTATTATTTCATATGGATCTGTAACATCTTTGGTTGCTTCTTCTATTTCTTCATTTATAAGATTTATTCCCTCTTTAATTATGAAAATAAAAAGTTCTTCCTTGCTTTTAAAATGATAATATAAGCTTCCCTTTGCTACTCCAGCTCTAGCCACAACATCATCCATTGTTGCTCCTGTATAGCCATAATTTGAAAAAACTTTTATAGCTGATTCAAAAATAGCCTTTTTAGTTTTGTTCATCTAATTTTCACCTTCTTAGAAATTATCTTTTCTTATTCTACCATAATAATCTATCATATTTCTCTCATATTCTTCATTAAATTTATTAGAACTTAAAAGAAAATCTGCTGTAGATTTGCTCATTGCTATCGCTACATCGTACAATACAGCTATTCTTAGCAAAGCTTTAACATCTGGATCATGAGGTTGTGATGTTAATGGATCCCAGAAAAATACCATTAAATCAATTTCTCCATTTACAATAGCGGCTCCAATTTGTTGATCTCCTCCCATTGGTCCACTTTTAAATCCTTGAACCTTTAATCCAGTTTTTTCGCTAATAAGACTAGCAGTTGTACCAGTACCACAAAGTATATGTTTACTTAGCATTTCTTTATTTTCTTCTGCCCATTCAATCAAAGCGGATTTTCTATTGTCATGAGCTATAAGTGCTATTTTTTTTGCTTTACCCATAATATAGTCTCCCATAATGCTCCCCCTAGTTCTTATAAAATATTTATTTTTAAATAAAGTTGTTAATTTTTATATGAATCTTAATATAGTAAGCTTTCTTAAACTAGACTCAAATCATTTATATAACTTTACCTAATACTAAAATTATACATAATTAAATATTAGTTTACAACAATATAAAAATATCGCATATTCATTTCTGATATGCGATATTTAATCAATAACTATTTATCTTTTAGCCATACTTGAAAATTAAATGCTAATTCTTGCATCTCATTAATAAATCTACTAGAATGATATCCATCACAAATAGCATGGTGTGCTTGTATTGATATAGGAATAAATACTTTTTCAAATTAATTACTTGCTTTATCACTTAAAACTTTATTAGAGTTAAAACTTTCTTTTGCAAATTTAATACATACACCTAAAATCATTCCTACTATAGCTGGAATTATCCAAGCTAGTCCTTCTTTATAAAAAGGTAGTTTACTAATAAAGCTTGTAACAAATCCTAAAGTCAATCCAACTTGTCCTAAAGCATCGACTACGCTTATTACTCCTGTAAATAATATTGTTAATTTATAAACTACAGAACTTCCTTTAAGTATATTGTCCATCATTGCAAGTATTATAAGCATTATAGCTACTGGATAAATGGCATTTAATACTGGTACTGTTACGCTAAGAATCTTTGTAAGTCCCATGTTTGCAAAAGTCATACTAAATATAGTTAATATTCTTACCCAGTTTTTATATGATATTTTCTCAGTTAATGTCGAGAAATATTGACTACATGAAGTAATAAGTCCAACGCAAGTTGTTAAGCATGCTAATGTAAAGATTAATGCTAATAATATAGCTCCTGGCTTTCCAAATATATATGTTGTGATATTTGTTAAAGTTTGAGCTCCATTTTCAGTTGCTCCAAATCTTCCTCCGCTAGCAGCTCCTAAATGTGCAAGTAAGGCATATATAACAGCTAATAAAATTCCTGCTATTATTCCTGCTTTTATTGATGTATTAACTATTTCTTTTTCATCATTAATTCCTTTAGATTTTATAGCTACTGCAATAACTATTCCAAAATTAAGTGCAGCTATTGTATCCATTGTTAAATATCCATCTAAAAATCCCTTAACGAATGGAGAGGTTGCATAATCTCCTGTTGCTGCTCCGTATCCTCCAATTGGCTTAATTATAGATCCAATTACCATAATTAAAATTAGAATTAATAAAGCAGGAGTTAGTACTTTTCCCATACGATCTACTAACTTACTAGGCGATAATGAAAGCCAATATGCTATTGCAAAAAATATAAATGTATATATAAATAATGCTAATGCTATTGATATATTTTCAGGCAAATATGGTGCTACTGCCATTTCAAATGGTAAACTTCCTGCTCTTGGAATACCTAAGCATGGTCCTATTGATAAATATACTAAAATAGTGAATACTGTGGCAAATAAAGGATTTACCCTTCTTGATAAATTAGTTAAACCTCCAGATTTTGCTACCGCAACAACTCCTAATACAGGAAAACCAACTGCTGTTATAAAAAATGAACTTGTAACTATCCAAGTGTTTTCCCCTGCTGCCTCAGCCATAAAAGGAGGAAAAATTAAATTTCCTGCTCCAAAAAATAAAGAAAAAAGCATCAGTCCTATTAATATTAAATCTCTTTTTGATAATTTCTCCATGTCAAAATCCCCCTAAGTATATTCTAATTAACAAATAATAATTTAATTAAAATTCATATATAATATTTTGCTCATAATTATTTTTTAATTAATAATCTCACCTTCAATATCCAAATAATCTCCCCCTTTTTAAACAAAAAAACCGTCCCTTGAAAACAAGGGACGGAAATATCCGCGTTACCACCCTAATTCTATAAAATTAGCTTATTTTTCATAAACCTTTTATAGCACTTAGCTACATATCTATCAATACGCTTATCTTTTAACGGTGAAAGACTCCGTCAATACTTACTACAAATTGTTTCAGTACTGCTTCTCAGAGATGATATTCGGTTAACTTTGAACATTGGCTTTCAGCATACACCAACTCTCTGTTGAACAAATTAATAACTTACTTTTTCTCTTCATAGAATTTTTATTATTATCCATTTATTATTATAATAAGCCCACCTTTTTACAATGTCAATACATTTTTATACATTTAACTATTAACAGTTTAATGAATTTTAAGTTTTGTGCAACAAAAAATCCATAATTGTTAATTACATTAACTATTAATTATATTACGACTTCTATATGTAGCTTTCCTTTACCTTTCGGAATTAAATTATCTTTAACTTCTTCTCCATCAATTATAATCTTTTTATGTTCTCCACGCTTAATCTTTATATTGTAATCTTCGTTTTCATTATTAATATTTATTTCATATTCCTTCCAAGTTTCAGGGATACACGGATCTATTTTATATCCTTTACCTTCTATTTTCTTTAAACCTAATATGTCTTCAAGACCAACTTTATACATCCATCCTGATGCTCCTGTGTACCAGCTCCATCCACCTCTTCCGCCATGAGGCTCTTTTATATATACATCTGCAGCCATTACATAGGGTTCTACTTTATAGTTTCTTGCTTCAAGTTCTGTATTTGTATGATTAATTGGATTTATCATATTATAATATTTCCATGCCTTATCTCCTAGGTCAAGCTTTGTTAATGCTAAGATAACCCACACTGCTGCATGTGTATATTGACCACCATTTTCTCTAACTCCAGGTACATATCCCTTTATATATCCTGGCTCTAAGGTAGGCGATTTATCAAAAGGTGGTGCTAATAACTTAATAAGACCCTTATCCTTATCTACAAGATATTTATCTACTGCTTCCATGGCTTCTTGTGCTCTAGTAATCTTAGCCGCATTAGAAATTATTGACCAGCTTTGTGCAATGGCATCTATTTTACACTCATCATTTTCTCTTGAGCCTAAAGGTGTTCCATCATCAAAATACGCTCTTCTGTACCAGCCTCCATCCCAAGCATTTTCTTCTAGATTTTCTTGTATAAAGCTTTGGAATGTGCTATATGCATCTTCTTTTTCTTTATCATTCTTATGCTTGCATATTTCCTTAAAGCTATCTAGTATTTTATATAAAAACCAACCTACCCAAATACTTTCTCCTTCTCCCTTATTTCCAACAGTACTCATTCCATCGTTCCAATCACCACTACCCATAAGAGGAATATTATGTCTTCCAAACTTTAAACCTCTATCTATTGCTTTTAAACAATGTTCATATATGTTTCCCTCTTTATTGGATTGATTTACTATTGTATATCTTTCATCTTCGCCATCTCTTAGTGGTTCATCTTCTAAATAAGGAGCTTTTTCATCTAATATACTATAATCTCCTGTAGATTTTATATATTCAGAAGTTACATATGGCAACCATAACAAATCATCTGAAAATCTTGTTCTTATTCCTGAGTTTATTACTGGATGCCACCAATGTTGTACATCACCTTCAAGGTATTGTCTTGATGCACTCCTTAAAATTTGTTCTCTAGTTATATTAGGATCTAATATTCCTATGGACATAGAGTCTTGAAGTTGATCTCTAAAACCATAGGCTCCGCCACTTTGATAAAATGCTGTTCTTGATAAATATCGACAACTATAGGTTTGATACATAAGCCATCCATTTAACATATAATCCATTGATAAATCTGGTGTCTTTACTTGTATATTTCCTAGGAAATTTGACCAATAATCTTTCACATTTCTTAATTCTTCATCAACATTCTCTATATTACTGTATTTATTTATTTTTTCTTTTATTAATTCTTCACTTTCTTCTTGCCCAAAAATTATTATAATCTCTCTTTCTTCACCAGCTTTTAATTTTATATCTAGCTTAGCTCCTAAACAAGGATCATATATACTTCCACTTAAGTTATCTAAACTATTTTCTAGTAATGCTTTAGGGCTAGATAATTCTCCTCCAACTCCTAAAAAGCTTTTTCTATTACCAGTAAAACTTTGATTTTTATCGCCATTAATAGATAAATAAGCTTTTAATTTCCCAAAATATTTTGAATAAGGATTTTGGCCATATATATATTGGCCTTGGATTGATGTGCTTATGTATTTAGCACTTCCATAATTATATACACCAAGTACTAATTGAGCATAATAGAATATTGATAAATTCTTATCTACATTAGATAAATTCTTAAGAGATACTTTACATAATTTTATCTTTTCTTCCTTAGGACAAAATACTTTCATTTCACTACATATATTGTATGCAGTATGTTTGAAGGTTGAATACCCAAAGCTATGTTCGATTATGTATTCTCCTCCATCTCTTATTGGCATAGGAGTTATTGTAAAGTATGCTCCCATATCATTATCTCTTATATATAAAGCTTCTCCTGTTGGATCACTTACCCAATCATTGCTCCAAGGCGTTATTTTATTTTCCCTACTGTTTCCACACCAGGTATAAGTTGAACCCACCTCGGAAATATGGAATCCAAAATCCTTATTAGAAACTACATTTATCCATGGTGCTGGAGTATTTTCATAATCTTTAAGTCTTATGATATAGCTTTTATCTGATTTTTTAAATCCTCCATATCCATTAAAGAAGTCTAACTCACTAATATCAAAATGATTGTTTCCAATTTCAGTTTTCCTTAATTCTGATGCTTTATTCATATTTTCTTTTTCATGATTACTATGTTTTACTTCTTTTAATACTTCATCTGAATCATTATCAACCTTATTTATTTGTCTATCTACAAAACCCTTTATATAATCACTTTCATTTATATCTACTTTTATTCTATTAATGTGTGATAATTCTTCTTTGTTTCTATATTCATTATACTTATACTCTACTGCTTCCGTTAACTGCTTAGCAAGAGCTCCTTCTTTTGAATTTATATATAGTTTTGAAATACCTATAATAAAATCTCTTATATTATCACTCATTGTAGATTTATTATGAATGAAAATACCTCCTGATTTATTTATATTTTCTCTTGCAACAGAATTTCTAATTGTTGAAATTATATTTTTTTGGAGTGGTTCTTCATAGGATAACTCTTCTTCATTATAAATTACTAAGTCTGTCTTTATCCCTTTATTTCTAAAGTAATAGTGCATATTAATAACTTGCCTTAACAAATCTATATCATCTTCGCTTTCAATAATTAAAAATATTATAGGTAAGTCGCCTGATATTCCATATGACCATAAGTTTTCTTGATTCATTTTAATATTTCTTATGTAATCTTCTCTATTCTTTCTTCCACTATGAAGATATAAAATATAAGATGCTAAACTTTGGTATATATTTGCTTGCGCTGATCTAATTCCAATATGCTTAAGTTCTAACTGATTAGAATAATTATAAGCATCGGCACTCTTTTCTATCTTTGGAACATCTTTATATGATCTTATAAGTTCTAAAATTTCTTCTTTTGATTCTCCAACTCCTGTTAAATAGTAAATTGATTTTTCTTCTCCTGGCTTAAGTGTGATTCTACTTCTTATACTCATTATAGGATCTAATACTGTTCCAACTGTATTTTGAAGTGGGGCATCATTATCCATTACTTCTGGATATCTCAGATTTCTATTTCTTCCTATAAAGTTTAATCTTGATGTTTCGTAAGTTAAATCACCATCTAAATCATGATTTGAAGCTATAGTATGGAATATATAATTAGTAATTGCTCCTTTTGCTCTGGGCCTCCTATTTCCTATCAGACTCTTAGTTTCTTCATTATATTCTGTACTAATAAACAAATTAGAAAAACTTGGGTGAACAGCATCCCCTTCAAAAGATTGAAGAGTTACTTCTAAATAACTTGTTATTTCTAAAGTTCTTAGCTTTTCTCCTGTATTCTTTAATGATAACTTTCTTACTTCTACATTATCTTCAGAAGCTAATGTTACTTCATAATTCGTAGTTATAGTTCCATCTTTTCTTTCATACTTCGCTTTATCAAGAGTAAATTCTACTAAGTAGTCTTCATTACTTTCCTTACAAGGCTCATAAGTAGCACTCCAATAATCATTTGAATTTAGATTTTTTATATAAAAGAAAGTTCCACTTGAATCTGAAGTGCTATCTCCCTTCCACCTATATACCGTCATATCATCTTTTTTAGAATATCCACTACCATCATGAGCTATCATAGTTGAATAAGTACCATTAGATAATAATAAAACTTCTTGATCTTCTCCTTTATTGCCCTTAAATATTCTAGGAATAAAATCTTCCTTTTCTAACTTTTTATTATTAGCTATACTAATATCTACTTCTCTTTCAAAGGTTATGTTTTCAGGAACTTTTTCTTTTAAAAGAATTTCAGCTGCCTTTATTTCTGGAATATTATGAAATCTTTCTTTTAAAATATCATTATTTAATATATTATCTAAAGCTAAAAGAGACATTCCTAAATGATGAACCATATAACAACGTACTTCTTTTGCTTCTTCCTTTGGTTTTTCATCACTATAATCTACTGCTTCTATAAAGCCATATCTACCATAAAATTTCATATCATACAGCTTTTTTAAATTTTTCATTGAAGCTTTTGTATCATATGGTAATGTCATTATTGAAGAATATGGAGATATAACTACCTCTTGTTCAAGTCCTCTCTTTAAGCCTATTCCAGGTACTCCAAAAGCTTTATATTGATAATTTTGATTTACATCAAACTCATAATAAGCTGATTCTGATATTCCCCATGGTGTATTTCTCTTTTCTCCATAATTTATTTGAGCACTTACAACTGATGAATATGTCAAATCCCAAATTGTATTTTTAAAACTTTTCATTATTTGAAATGGCATAAAATATTCAAACATAGTACCGCTCCAAGATACTAAAGTTTTATGCCCAAATACCTTGGTCATATTTCTACTTAAATTATACCAATGCTCCTTTGGAATTTCTCCTCTTGCTATTGATAAAAATGATGATATCCTTGCTTCTGAAGCCATTAAATCATAGTAGGAATTTCCTAAGGATTTTTCTTCTACATTGTATCCTATTGCAAAAAGCCCTCTATCTTTGTTATATAAAAATTTGAAGTCCATATCATTCATAATACTGTCTATTTCACATGCAAGAAGCTTAAGTCTTTCATTGAATTCCATAAGCTTACCAATTTTTTTATCTAAAATTATCTGGAATTCTTCTCCTGACGACTTCTTTATATCTTCTAATATATCTATCAATTGTAATAAAGTTGGAGCCTTATAATTTTTAAAGGTATCTATGACTATTTTTTCTATACCATCGAATATAAAATCATAAAAATCTATTTTTGTTTCTATTTCATTTTTAATTTTTTATCCAATAATATTCATTATCATTTTCTTTATTATCTTTATCACTTTCAAGTCTATCATTTACTATTTTTAATTCATCTAATAATATATTCTTATATTCTCTTAAATCAATATTATCTGGAAGCCTATCATAAAATTCTTCTTTTTCATCTTTTCTTACTATGTTGTAAGTATCTTTTATAGCTGTTATTTCTTTTTCTCTTATTATTGGGTTATTATTAAACTTTCTTATAACATCTTTAATTATCCAAAGATATCCTAAGAGGTTTCCACTATCTACTGTGGATACATACCTAGGCCAAAGTGCTTCTTTCGTCTTTGTATCATACCAATTTAAATAATGTCCATTAAATTTTTCAAGTCCTCTCATTCCATCTAAAATTGATTCTACTCTATAAATGACTTCACCTATTGATATATACCCTAAATCATAAGCCGTTAAATTAGTAATAAGCCCCATACCGATATTAGTTGGTGATGTTCTGTGTGCCAAACCCTTAAAAGGTTTTTCTTGAAAATTATCTGGAGCTAAATAATTATTTTCTTCATTTATAAAGTCTTCATAATAAGCCCATATTCTTCTACTACTTTCTCTAAGAAATTCTTCATCTTCTAATTCTAATCTATCTTTTATAAGCTTTTCTTCTTGTGATATTCTGCATGCCATTGCTGGTGCTATAGCCCAAAGAATAGAAATTACTATTGTAGCTATTAATATTTCTATAGAATTATCTAAACTAAGTAATAGTACTACTAAAGATACTCCTACTGATATCCACATTTTTTGATAATACCACATATAAGTATTCTTTACTGATTTCTCAACCCTATCAGCAGTTTTCCATTGAAGTAAATTCTTTTTAGATATAGTAAGCCTATAAATTGTTCTAAATATAGCATCAAACATAAGCCAAGCTTGGTATGGAATAAAGCTTAAAATCAATACTATTTGTTTTAATGTTTTAAAAGTTCCCATAATCTTTTTCTTAGGTGTAACAACAAAATCTGTTACTGTAAACATTAATGGAGTTATTAAAGCTAAAAATAACAATATAGATATTTGAACTGCTCCACTTAAAACTGTTAATATAGCTAATAATCCTAATAATAAGCTTGGGGCAAGTAAGCTCCTTCTAAGATTATCTATTATCTTCCACTTAGATATTGCTGATATCTTCTTTGAAAATGCAAAACTTGCTATTTGCCAATCTCCTCTTACCCATCTATGGAGTCTTAAGGCACTAGCTAAATAACTAGATGGATATCCATCTATTACTTCAACATCTGTTATTAATGCACATCTTGTTAAGACTCCCTCTATTAAATCATGTGAAAGGACTTTATTTTCTGGTATTTGATCTTTTAAAATATTATAGAATGAATCTATTTCTATAATTCCCTTACCAGTAAATATTCCTTCTCCAAATAAATCTTGGTATGTGTCTGAAGATGCTGTTGAATAAGCATCTACTCCTGCATCTCCTGCAAAAATTTCAGAAAAATATGTTTTATGCTTATCTTCTAGATTAACACTTACCTTTGGTTGCATAATACTATATCCTCTTAATACAGAATTATTTTCTATATAAGGATTATTTAAAACATGGCTCATTGCTGAAATAAGCTTTTTAGCGCTTCCTATTGGTAAAAATGTATCACTATCTAAAGTTATTATGTATTTTGCACTTTTTAAAGAATCTATATCACTACTAATTATATTATAAGTAGTTTCTTCACTACCCCTAATTAAAGCCATAAACTCCATGAGCTTTCCTCTTTTTCTTTCATAGCCCATGTAGACTTTTTCTGATTCGTTATATAATCTCTTTCTGTTAAAGAAGAAAAATCTATCTTCTCCATCTTTTGCATACTTTTTATTCAGCTTATTTACAAATTTTATTCCTTCATCATTTATTGCCTTATCTTGTGTCTCACTTTCATTATTGCTATCACATAAATCTCCAAGTAAAGCAAAGAAAATATTTTTATCTCTATTGGCTAAGTAATATATTTCTAATTTTTTTAGTAAATCAATTGCAGACTTGCTATTACCTAGTATTGCTGGTATTACTACAATAGTTCTTTCACTTTCAGGTATTCCCTTAGAGTAATCCATCTTAGGTATAAAACTAACAGGTGTGACCTTTGCTATAAACCAGTTTAATAGTGATATTACTACTTCACTAGATGGAACCACCATCAAAATAAATGCCAATATATATTGCCATAAATTAAAGTTTAATGGAATTAGATATGTTAATAGTAAAACTACTAAATCTACTAAAATTGTTCCTAAAAATATAGTTGATAAATAACATCCCCTTGACATCTTCTTATCTATATTTTTAGTTATATTATATCTTTTTAGTATATCTCTTACCCCATCATCTACTAAATAATATCCTATATGTCTTTTATAAAAATCTCTATTTTCTAGATGTAAACTACTAAGTTCTAGAGCTGTTTTTACTAGTTTGAGTTCATCTATATTAGTTTTTCTAGAAATTTCCTCTATTTTATGTCTATAATAATCTTTTGTTTCAAAGTCCATGTCCTCATAAATTTTAGCTGGATCTTGCTTTAATATTCTTTCTACATTTGATGTTTCTGAGAAGAATTCTTTCCAATTTATAGAATCCATTATTCTTAAAGAATTTATAGTTATTCCTATGGATGTAGCAATATTCCCTTCTCTTATATGATCTTTTATTATTTCCTTTTCAAAACTTGTGTTTTCTTTTTCTTTCAATCTATCTAAAGCAAACTTGTATACTCTTTCATCCCCTATTGAATTATCTCTTAAAATACTAAAAAACTTATCTATAAACTCAGGAGAAAACAGTCCATCATGAAGACTCTCGTCATCTCCCATATAGTTATTTTTAGATTCCTCTTTAGACTCTTCAACTTTAATTATAGGATATTTATTTTCCAGCTTAGATAATAAACTATCTATCTTATCATTATTATAAGAATCTATAACTGTATTAGCTAAGTCCCTAGCTCCCAATCTTTGCTTTTGAAGAACTACCATATCATTAGTTATTATTCCTAAATTGATTATTAATGCAATCCTAAGCATTAAAGGAAAAGCCCATAATTCTCCTATTGTAAAACTTTCTCCTTGCTCATTTATAAATTTTACTAATTCATCTTTATCTATTATATTTTGGTTTTTCTCAATATAATTTTTAGCCAATATATAAACCCTTGGATAACTAATATAATCAATTTCTATTGTAGGTAAATTATTAAAATAGTTTATTGGCAAATTAAACTTAATTGTTTTATATTCCTTTTCAATTAAATAAATATTATCAAGCAGCCATTCAGCTGAAGAAATAACATCCTCCCCGTGCTTAATAAGCTTATTTAAATATTTATGATTATTAACAACTCCCTTAAATGCTTCATTAAGCTCTATGAGTATAGTTCTTCTAGTATTATTTAAAACTTCATCTCTCATAAACTTACTCCTCTCCTTATTCTTTAGTTAAGGCATTTTAAAACTCGACTAAGTTTATTATTTACATTATTGAAGAATTTTACTCATAGAAAAATAGTGAAACTAATTCAGACAAGCTGTGTAACAATGAAAATTTAATAATTGATAATTCAGGTTATAATTAGTCTGCGTTGAATTATAAAAATAAAAAATAGAAATTCTTTCGAATTTCTACTTAAATTCTCTAAACTTTATAGAAGTTTATTCTTCAATTATCCATTATTCATTATTTTTATAGTCTATTAAATTGTAAATCAAACTCACCTTCTCCTGAGTTATCAATACTTTCAAATGTCAATGTCCAATCTCCAACTATCTTATCAAAACTTTTTATTTCTTTTAAAGGCTTATCAGATGTAACTTCTTCGCTCCACTGTATATCCCCATTTGGATCTTTAAGCTCAAATTTAACATTCCCCTTAGTAAGAGTTAAATTTATTTCTAACTTCATTCCTTTAAAATTATCTTCAACATTATAAATATAAGTATCTTTTATTTTACTTCCTTGCTCTATAGTATTATGTGCTGAACTTTGATTTCTAACTATACACCCTGTCATTATAAAAAAAATCATCACAACTATAATTGTTAAACGTAAATTTCTTCTCATCTCATTCCCTCCCTAATTTATATATGACACAAAAATTGGTAAATACTATATTCAATTATATATAATTCAATCATAAATAACAATCAGAAGGACAATTGAAAAGGAGAGATTCAGACGAATCTCTCCTTAACTTTTTCACTGCAATTTGAAATTTTCATTTCAAATAAATTTTCATTTTTTATTAATTCTTTAGTCCTTCTACTGCTTTTCTTGTTACTCTAAGTTTTTCTTCTACTGCCTTTAAGTTATTCTTTGCCATTCCTATAAATAGCATATCTATTATTGCAAGTTGTGATATTCTTGAACTCATAGCACCTTCTCTTAATGTCTTTTCTACAAATGGTACTTGAAGAACTATATCAGATATATCAGCCAATGTATTGTTTATACTTGCCTTTGTTATTGATATAACTGGTATTCCTGATTCCTTAGCGTTTTCTGCGCACTTTATAACTTCTCTAGTTTCTCCTGAGTATGATATTGCTATTGCTACATCACCTTTTTCCATAAGTGCTGAAGATGTAATTTGAAGATGTGTATCTGCATGTGCAATACATCTTTTATTTATTCTACTTAATTTATAATAGAAATCCATTCCTACTAAGCTAGAAACACCCACACTAAATATATATATATTTTTAGCCTTGTTAAGTATTTCTATTGCTTTTTCTAATTCTTCTTCTTTTAAAATTCCAATTGTTTGATTCATTATAGAATCAATAGAAGCCTTTATTCCGTAAATTATATTTTTAGTTGATAAATCTCCATGCAAATATTCAAAATCAGAATTATCTTCATCATTTTGTAAATTTAATGATAATCGTAGTTTCATTTCATTTAAAGAATCAAAACCTATTTTTTTAGAGAATCTAACAACTGTTGGAGCTGAAGTATTTGTAACATCTCCAATTTCTTTTGCTGACATATTTATAATACTCTTTTTATTACTAAGTAAATATTCAGCTATTAATTTTTCTCTATCTGTGAAGCTCTCGAAGTTTTGTTTTATATACTGCAATACGTTCATTTTCACACCCTACCATCTTTTTGACTTATTTATTAATTATATTGAAATGAAATTTTTTCCCGTTACATATATATTTTAATAAATAAAAGTCCTTTTGTAAAACAGAAGCTACAATATTTGTTCTAGGATCTGCATCTTGATTTCTTTTTAATATTTCAAGCTCTCCCATATACCTCATATAGTCTTTATTATCTATAGATATATCTCCATATTTCTTACTTACTGTATTAAAAGGCTCTATAATACCACCTTCTAAAATAAGTCTACTTTCACTTGCTCTTATAGCATCTCTTGCTTCATCTGTTCTTGATGAATAAATATTATTTAAAATTCTAAGAATTAATTCATCATTAGTTTTTATTTCTATATCTAGCTCTACAACATCCTGCTTTAATGATGATAAATCTTTTAATTCCTCATAAGTAGGAAGAGAATCCCCTATAAAAACAGATTCATTTTCTAAGGCAAATAAGTGATTTGCAGCTTCTTTTACACTTAATCCTCTATGATCTTCAAGAGTTGGCAGTCCATCTTTTAATGGACTTCTTTTCCTGTTGTTTGATTGAACAAATGCGCAAGGCTTTATTCCTCTCTTTTTAAGAATTCTATTTTTATCTATCATGCATTCTTCAGATATCCCAGTTCCAATTCTAGGATAAAAGTTATGCAAAGCATCTATATTACTATAATTTGGAGAGTATTTATCAAGTTCTTCAAAAAAACTTTCAGTAATAGTTGAAGCATTTAATTGAATTTTTATACCATATTCATTTCTACTCATTTTAGCTATATTTTCTTCACTATAACCAAAATCAATTCTAATGGTTTTTACTCCCATATCCCTTAATCCTTTTAAATCCATATCTTCTAAATCAAGAAATTTAAAAGTATTGGGAGATATGTCACTAATTATATCCATGTCATATTCTTTAGCTAAATTAAAAAACTCTCTAACTTCTACCTTTAAAACTTCATAATTAGCTTCCGGTATATGAAGAGACGTAAATATTCTGCCAAAACCTAAACTATGCGCATCCTTTAATAATTGAATATTTTCTTCTTTTGTGTTATCAAGTCCGAAATAAACAGAAAATCCATAATACATAAAAAAACCTCCAGTTTTTAATTAAAAAATGAAAAAAATTAAAGATGAAATAATTAAGCGTATGCTTAATTATAAAAATTAGATAGAGAAATTCTTGCAAATTTCTCTATCTACATTAGTTTTTCTTTACTATTAAATTTTCATAATTCAGCTCGTCTGAATTATTTCATTAATTTTTTTCATTCACCATTTGAAATCTCAATTTCAAATAAGACTTTCATTTTTTCATAACTCAGCTCGCCTGAGTTATTTCATTAATTGTCAATTGTAAATTGTAAATTATTCAACAGGGTCTTCAAATCCAAGCATTTCTGTAAATATATATCCTGCTATATATGATACAACTACTCCAATTAAGAATACAAACATCTTTCCATTAGCTATTAATAATGCTAGTGGTAATCCTGATACTCCCATTGCTACTGCTCCAACCTTGAAGATTGCCATTACAGCTCCACCAACTCCAGCTCCTAAACAAGCTCCTAAGAATGGTTTTCCAAGTGGTAATGTTATACCGTATATTAAAGGTTCTCCGATTCCTAAGAATCCTGGTACTAATCCATTTTTAGCTGTCTTCTTTAATCTTTCATTTTTAGTTCTTCTAAGTACTGCTATAGTAGCTCCTACTTGTGCCATACCTGCTGTTGCTAATATTGGAAGTAATACTGTAAATCCTGCATTAGCTATTAAATCTGCATGTATTGGTGTTAATGCTTGGTGCATTCCAGTCATAACTAGTGGTAAGAATAAAGCACCTGAAACTGCTCCTGAAATTACTGATATAACCATATTGTCTGATGCAATTGTTTGAGCAACTAAAGTACCTATTGAATCTGATATAGCTCCACCTACTGGTTGAAGAATAAATAATGCTGCAAGTACTGATACAGTTAATGTAACTAATGGTGTTACAAATAAATCTAATACATCTGGTACAACTTTTCTACAAGCTTTTTCTATATAAACTGATAGAACAACAACTAATATAACTGATATAATTCCACCTCTACCTGGTGTTAAAGGCTTTCCAAAAAGTGTAATATTAGCTAGTGCTGCTGATGAAAGTATTCCACCTAATACTCCACCCATCATTGGCATATCTGAACCAAATTCTTTGGCTGCATTTACACCTACTAAAATTGATAATATTGAGAATACACCATTACCAACAAGTCCTATAATTTGAGCTGCTGTAGTTGTCTTATAAGCATCTCCAAATTGTACATTACAAATATTATTTACAGCAAGTACAAGTCCACATGCCACAAATAAAGGTATTAATGGTATAAATACATTTCCTAATTTCTTAAGTAAATTTTTAAACTTTGTATCATTTTTTTCTTTTAATTTTTCTTTTGTTGCCTTAACAGCATCTTCTCCTAAAAGAACAGGTTTACCAACTATTTTGCTAACCTCAGCTGTAACTTTATTAACCTTACCTGGTCCGTATATTACTTGTAATTGACCTTCTGCATTAACAACTCCTAAAGCTCCTTCTGACTTCTTTATTTTTTCCATGTCAGCTTTTGAGTAATCTCTAAGTTCTAATCTGCAACGAGTCATACAATTAGCAACTGATTTTATATTTTCTTTCCCGCCTAGTAATTCAACTAAATTTTTAGCAATTTCAGCATTTGTCATTTTAAGTCCCTCCATCTTATTGTATTATTTTTTACTTATATTTTGTAATTTTTTATTAATTTATGCTTTTTAAAGCTTCTGCTATATATCCATTATTATTATCTAGGATATTTTTAGCTTCATCTTTATTTAGCTTTGATAATATCATAAATATTGAAAGCTTAACATCAAAATTTGTTTCTATTAAGAATTGTTCTGCTTCTTCTCTATCTACGCCAGTAGCTTCACAAACTATCTTTTTAGCTCTTTCAACTAATTTAGCATTTGTTGCTCTTACATCTACCATTAAGTTTCCATAAACTTTTCCAAGCTTTATCATTACTCCTGTTGATAGCATATTTAAAACTAATTTTTGAGCTGTTCCAGATTTTAATCTTGTTGAACCTGTAACTACCTCTGCCCCTACTACTGGTGCTATTGAAATTTTAGCTGCTTTTGAAACTTCTGAACCTGCATTACAAGTAACTGCTACTGTTAATGCTCCAACTTCATTAGCATACTCAAGTCCGCCTATTACATAAGGTGTTCTACCTGATGCAGCTAATCCAACTACTGTATCATTTTCATTTAAGCTCTTAGCTTTTAAGTCTTCAACAGCCAATTCTCTCGAATCCTCTGCACCTTCTTTTGCTCTGAAGATTGCTTCCTGTCCTCCTGCTATAATTCCTTGAACTAATTCTTCTGAAACTCCATATGTTGGTGGACATTCTGATGCATCTAATATTCCAAGTCTTCCTGATGTTCCTGCACCTATATAAATTAGTCTACCTCCTTTGTGCATACCTTTAACTATTCCATCTATAGCTTCTGCAATTTTTGGAAGTTCTACTTCTACTGCTTCTGCAACTTTCTTATCTTCACTATTAATCTTCTTTACCATTTCTAAGGTTGAAACCTTATCTATATCTAAGGTATTTTGATTTCTACTTTCAGTTGTTAATTTTTCTAAATCTATTTTTTTCATATAATACCTCCAAACTAAGTATAACTTTCAAAATATTTTGACTACGTTTTCATTGCAACATTATATTATCATATCTGAAATGATATTTCAATAGTTTTGTTATGAAACTTTATTTCATTTCATGACATTGACAAAGCAAATTATTATGTTTATAATTAATTATTTGTAATAAAAAGTAGATATATGTAAATTGGCTTATTCCATAGCTTTACTCCAGCTCAACACAAACTTACATATGCCTACTGGAAAACTAAAAGAAAGAAATTATAAATAGCCATACACTGATAAACTTTTTATAATTTCCTTATAGTAAAAAAGAAACTCAGTTTTAACTGAGTTTCTTGAGTAATTGTTTGTATTTAATTACTAATATTTAAATCTAAGTCATATATATTAAGAATTATAGAATTCAGTAAATAACTTTATAGTATAGGAATTATCTTTTACTGATGCTAATTCTCTTATTGAGTGCATTGAAAGTAAAGGTGCACCCATATCCATAACAGGAATTGTTAATAATGATGATGTTATAGGGCCTATAGTTGTTCCTCCTCTAACATCTGATCTGTTAAAGAATTTTTGATATGGAACTTCTGCTTTTTTGCAAAGTCCTTCAAAAATAGCTGCATTATAACTATCTGTACTATAGCTTCCTGAAGCAGCAGTCTTTAATACTGGTCCTTCGCCTAAAACTGGTCTATTTGTTGGGTCATGTTTTTCTTCGGCATTTGGATGTACTGCATGAGCTAAATCAGCTGAAATCATTATTGAATTTGCTAATGCTCTATGCATTCCTTCTCTATCTTTTCCTAATGATAAAGTTATTCTTTCTAAAATATTTAATAATAATGCTGAGTTTGCTCCTTGAGCTGTAAGACTTCCTATTTCTTCATTATCCATACAAACCATAACCTTAGTTGATTTGTTTACTTTACTATCTATTAAAGCTTGAATTCCTGTATAAACCATCCACATATCATCTAATCTACCAGCTGATATAAACTCTTCATTTAATCCTATTAAAGCTCCCTTTTCTACTTCATATAATCCTAAATCAAATCCTAATATTTCATTTGCATCAACTTTTAATTCATCAGCTAAGACATTAACTAAGAATCCATCTTTCTCAAACTTATCATTTATAAGGCTTAATAAAGGTAATGTATCTTTTTGTTTATTTATATTAAACCCTTCATTTACTGTTCTATTCATATGAATAGCAACACTTGGTATTATAAGAAGCGGCTTATTAATATTAACAAGCTTTACTTCTGGCTTTAAAGATGATTGTCCTTTTAATGTTACTTTTCCTGCTAAACCTAAAGGTCTATCAAACCAAGTATAAAGAATAGGTCCACCATAGACTTCAGTATTTAGCTTTAAATACTTTCCTTCTGAAACCATTTCTGGATTTGCTTTTACTCTAAATCCTGGTGAATCAGTATGTGCTCCTATTAATTTAAATCCATCTTCTTCAACATCTCCATTCCCAATAATGAATGCAATAAGTGCTGAATCATTTTTTATAACATAATACTTACCTTCTTTTTGTAAGTTCCATTTTTCACTTTCTTTTACTTCACTAAAACCATTTAAATCTAATCTTTCTTTTATAGTTTCAACTGAGTGATATGCTGTTGGACTCTTATATAAAAAGTCTACTAAATCTAATGCTAATTCTCTTTCCATTTGTTTACCTCCAGTTTGTAAAATTTTGCGAAGCAAAATTTCTAGTGCACAGTTCACAAGGCACAGTTCACAGTTTATGATAAAACTACTTCGTAGTTTCTGAATTTTAAGTTATATCAACTCTTAAATTGTTGATATAACAATTTCTTAATTCAGCAAAGCTGAATTGTTCGCTGTTCCCTGTTCCATGTTACCTATTACCTGTTCCCTGTTCCCTGTTACCTGTTACCTATTACCTGTTACTTTATTCCCAGAACTGTGAACTGTGAATTGTGTGCTGTAAACTATATAATTAGTTTCGTCAATACTAGGTGTGGTCGGCGGTCTCTCAAGGCGACACAGGGGAGTAGG
>NZ_ASRV01000012.1 GCF_000401215.1 Clostridium sartagoforme AAU1
TCCCTGTTACCTGTTACCTATTACCTGTTACTTTATTCCCAGAACTGTGAACTGTGAATTGTGTGCTGTAAACTATATAAATTGTTTCGCAAAATAAATCTATTTATAACTTTTATTATAATTGAACTTAGTAAATTTTAATATACCTTTTTTATATCTTAAATCTACTTAACTTTAACTTCTTTTAAATTTTATTGTAATTGAAATTAGTAAATTTTAGTATATAATAATTCTTATATATTTCAATTAATAATAGGTTAAATTTAAAATATAATAATATGAATCTGTTTTATATTTTAAATTTAAGAATATAAAGTTAATTTATTTTTAGTAACTCGAAGAACATTACATCAATAATTATATATTTTATTTGTTACCTGTTTACCTGTTACCTGTTCCCTGTTCCCTGTTCCCTGTTACTTATTATACCTGTTTCCTAAAAAAGTTTGAATATATAAATAACTACTTGGGAAAATATTATATAGATAGGAGTGATACTGTGATTTCTAATTTTTTAGTTAAGTCATTTGTTAAAAATGATGAAGATACAAAAAATCCAAAGGTACGTAATTCTTATGGTACTTTAGGTGGAGTTATTGGAATTATAATTAATTTTATTTTGTTTGTAATAAAATTTTCAGTTGGTATGCTAGTTGGATCAATTGCGATTTCTGCAGATGCCTTTAATAATTTATCTGATGCTGCTTCATCTATAATTACTATTATTGGTTTCAAAATGTCAAACAAGCCTGCTGATGCGGAGCATCCATTTGGACATGGTAGAATAGAATATTTATCAGCGCTTTTAGTTGCTTTCATGGTAATGCTTGTTGGTGTACAATTTGTTAAATCCTCTATTGAAAGAATTATGAATCCCGAAGTTATAACTTTTGAATTGATACCATTTATCTTGCTTTTAATTTCAATTGGATTTAAAGTATGGCTTTCAACCTTTAATAGATTTATAGGAAACAAAATTAATTCTTCTGCATTAAAAGCAGCTGCTACAGATGCTTTAGGTGATGTTTTTACTTCCAGTACAGTTGTAATCTCATTTTTACTTGCTAAATTCACAAGTCTTCCTATAGATGGATATATTGGTATATTTGTTGCACTAGCAATTTTATATGCTGGCTTTGGATTAGTTAGAGAAACTTTAAATCCCTTACTTGGAGAAGCACCAGATCCTGAACTTGTAAATGAACTATGTGAAAAAATATTAGCTTATCCACTTATATCAGGAGTTCATGATTTAATAGTTCATAACTACGGTCCTGGAAGAATTATAGCTTCATTACATGCTGAAATTCCAGCTGATGTAGATATAATGGAAATTCATAACGTAATAGATAAAGCTGAGCGAGAGATATCTGCGGATTTAAATTTACATTTAGTAATTCATATGGATCCAATTTGTGTTCTTACAGATGAAATAAAAGAAACTTGGGATTACGTTGAAAAAATTCTTAGAAAATATCCTGAAATAAAATCAATGCATGATTTTAGAATAGTTGGTGAAGGCGATGTTAAAAACTTGATATTTGATATAGTCTTAGAAGCTTCAGAATCAGGAAATAAGAAAAAACAAGAAAAAATGATAGCTGATATAAAGACATCTATAAAAAAAGAACATCCACAATACAATTGTGTAATCACTGTTGATTATGATTTTATGTAATTAATAATGGAGAAATGAAAATTCATTTTAAATAAATATTTGAAATTTCAGTGAAAGAATTAAGAAATAAATGCCTTGAAATTTTAAAAAATAAAAAGAGAAATTCGGAAGAATTTCTCTTTTTATTTACATAACTTCTTCATTTTTTCCTATAATTCAGATTACCTAAATTATTTTTTTGAATTTCTCATTCTTTCATTTTTATTATCATTTCTTTAGTAATCTTATTTCCTGAATTAATATATGCAAGCAAACATGCACCCAAATCTGGATCTAACTGTGGCTCTACTAACTCAATATTGCATCCTTTTAAGTTTTCTCTTAATGGTTTTAGAATTAAATCTCCACTTTTGAATACTCCGCCTGTATATGATACTTTTACTACATTTTCATCATAATTTTTTGCTAATGTTCTTATCATTTGTGAAAGTTCTATAGCAGCTTCATTAAATATTGCTATTGCACCCTCATCTCCTGATTTTGCAGCATCAGAGCATAATTTAGCAAGCTTTGCTATTTCACCTCTATCACCTTTTAATTTTTCATTTACATAAGAAACTATTTCAAAATCTGTCTTTAATCCAAGTTCCTTTTTAAATATTTCATATAATGGTGCTTTTTCTAATCTTCCATCACTTTGTTTACTAAATAAAGCTAATGCTTTTTTACCTATCCAATATGCTGAAGCTTCATCACCTATAGAGTAGCCCCATCCACCACATCTTAAGACTTTTTCATCTTTTAATGCTAATGCTATTGAACCTGTACCAGCGACAACATTAATACCATCCTCGCCTGCTAATGCACCTGCTATTGCAACTCTTACATCATTATTTAAGATATAATCCATTTTACTAAATACTCTAGAAACAACCTGTGCTATTCCTTCTGCAATTTCTTTTACTATTCCATAGCCAGCTAATCCTAAATAACTTTTTGTAATTTCTTCTTTAGAAATATTACTAGACTTTATTATTGCTTCTAATCCTTCTGTTAATAATATCTCTAGATTAGTAAATCCTATTTGAGCTGGATGACAAGTTCCCTTTATAACTCTATTAATAACTTTTCCATTTTCATTTATTAATGTGAAGCATGTTTTAGTACCGCCACCATCTATCCCTAAAAAATACATAAATTAACCTCCAATTACTTGATTAAGTTGAAGTTGAATTTTTGCCATGGTTTTATATAATCTAAAATAAATATTTCATCTTCTTTAATATGTCCTACAACATTAGATTTTCCACTATTTTTCATATCACTTAATGCAATTTGAAGTTCGCCAGCATAATGACCATATTCACTACTCTCTATTACTATATCACCTCTTTTTATTATTTCTGGTGCATTAAATAGTTCAAACTTATGTCCTTTATACTTAACTCTGCTTTGTGTTGATCTAATTAAATTATCTGAAAAGTCTCCACGATTAAAGTGCTTTTCTTCAAATAATATTTTTCTTTCTATTTCTGGGGTAGACTCTTCAAGATAAACATCGAAGGTTACCATATCTTTTCTCATAGTACCTAGCTTTTTCATTTCTTCTTCTGTAGGATAACAATTTGATATTATTATGTCATTTATATTACCTAAAGCTATTAAATGCTTTGCTTGAACTTCTATTGGTAAGTTACGATGAAGTTCTAATGTAGGAAGCCCATCTGTAACTGGCCAAGGACCAATTATATATTGGCATTAATGCTACATATGCTTAACATAATAAATTAATAATCAATATTTTATTAAAATTTCTAAGTATCTTATGAAAACTTCATGAAATTCCTTTTTATAAGATATATAAGAGACTTTATCAGAATTTATATTAAAATTCTGATAAAGTCTCTTCATTCTCTTTAATTGCTTATTCCATAATAAACTGACTTTTGCTTATATTTAAACAATTCAATTAAGTTACTTTTAGTTTTTTCCTCATTTTCATAATAATCTATTATATCTTTTATAGCATCATAGAATCCTAAATGTACACTTTTCTTTAACTGCTTAATTCCTTCTTTTATTAAACTGTAGTTATTATCTCTTTTACCTTGCTCTATTTTATTTTTTCCCTCTATGAAAATACTCTTTCCTCTATCAAGTTTATAATTTATTTTTTCTATAGTTTTCTCTAAATTTTCAAACTCATCTATGCTTCTTCCTCTTTTATATAAATAATATTCTAAATTTGAATATGCTTTAGTTTCACCTAGGGAAATAGCCTTTAAATAATACTCTACTGCATCCTCTTCTTTTTTATCAAACAAATTTTCTTCTGCTAGCTCTCCTAAAAATTCAAAGCTTTTCCTTCATCTAATATTAATAATTCTTCTATATATTTACCCGCCTCTTCTTTAGATGCCTGTACACCTATTCCCTTTAAATAATAATATGCTAATTTCAAGTTTCCTTCAACAATATTAATTTCCTTTAAAAGATATGCTCCCTCTAAAGCTTTTTTATAATTTTTATCTATTCCTATTCCTTTTTCATGAATCTCTATTATATTTAATAAAGCTTCTGTATTATAATTTTCTGCTGCATTTTTATACCATTCTATTGCTTCTCTTGAATTTGCTTTAACGAATATTCCATGTTTGTACCAATGCCCAAGCTTTATCATTGCCTTTTCAGATCCCTTTTCAGCTGCTTCTAAAAAGTATTTAAAGGCTTTTTCATTGTTTTTTTCTACACATGCTCCATAAACATGAAGTAATCCATAGTAATATATTGCTTCTACCATTTCATGTTCTTTAGCTGTAGTTATATATTCTAACAATTCATCTTCATTTATTTTCTTTTCATTTACTAAATCTAGTAAGTATTCGCTTGCAAGAGCCTCTGCTGCATTATAAGAACCTTTATCATAAGCCAATTTTAAATATTTTATTCCTTTTTTTCTGTCATCCTTTAGATATGCTATACCTATAACATAAAGTGAGTGTGGATCTTCACTTTCTGTAGCTAACTTCATATAAGTTAATGCTTTTCTTTTATCTATTTCAACTATTTCTCCATTGTAATACATTATTCCAAGTCTTTGAGTAGACTTCAAATCTCCATTATTATGTCCTTTTAAATAATTTAATAATGCCATTTCAAATTTATTTTCTTCTTCATATAATTTTCCAACTTTATAGTAAAGACTTGTGTTACCTTCTTCTATACTTTTATCATATAATGCAAATGCTTTTTCCTTATCCTCATCTACATATAATCCCCAATAATACATGTCCCCTAGACTTTCTAAGCAACTAATATCATTTTTTTCTGCTCCCTTAGACAAATAAAAAAATGCTTTTTTATAATTAGTTTCTATATTATTACCTTCTAGATAGGATTGTCCTAAAATATAATAAGCATCTTCAAAATCGTTTTCCGCTGATTCCTCTAACCAATAATATGCTTTGAAATTACTTTGCTCACAGCCTTCCCCATTCTTATAAAGATAAGACAGTGCATATTGTGCTGGAGCAAAACCACTTTCTGCTGCTTCTTTGTACCACTTAAAAGAATATTCTAAATTCCTTTCTACTTCTTCTCCTGCAAAATACATATATCCCAGAGAATATTGTGAGAATGAATTTCCTTTTAAGGCAGCCTTCTTATACCAATATAAGGCCTGTTCTATATCCTTTTCTCCGCCATACCCCTTTTCATAAAAAAGTCCTAAATAACTTTCTGCATATTCGCTACCTTCTTCTGCTGCTTTTTCAAAGTATTCCTTAGCTTTGCAATAGTCTTTCTCAACATTCTTACCTAAATAATATAATTCTCCTGCTAGTAAATATTCTTCTGCTGAATTTATTTCATCATCTTCTTCATCTTCTTCAATTTCCTTTTGGTACTCAATTCCATTTATAGAATTTAACAAATCTGTGGAATAATTATTTTCATCTCTTTCATCATAATTTAAATATTCATTAAAAACATTTTTTTCAGCTTCACTTAGCTTATCATAGAAAAGAGAATAATCCTCCTCACCGCAGTTTATTACAAGCCATACGCATACTCTATAAATTACTTTTTCATCCTTTAATAAATCCTTATACTCTAATTTTTTTGATATATCCACATTGTCATCATTCAATATATCTCTTATATAATATAAATTTTCTAAATAATTTATTATATATTTCATAAGCTCATATGGAATTATATCTTTTCTAGATAAATATTCGATATTTTCTACAAGTGAATTTTCACTATTATAAAATAATTTATTATTTAAGTGGATTGTTATAATTATTTCCTTAAATACCTTAATTAGCCTTGAGCATATTACCTTTAAATCAGTCTCTTTTCTTATTTTTTCTAAAATATAATATAAATCCCTAAATTCAAGTAATAAAAAATTAAAGTCAAACTTAAGTTTCATTATTCCCCCATAAACTATATTTAATTTCTTACTACTATATTTATTTTCTTATTTCTTTTATAGAACAAAAAAGGGATAGATATTATATTCTTTGCTCCGTCGCAAGCTCCAAGTCGCCAGAATATAATATCTATCCCCTTATATACTAAATGTAATAATTCCTCATTAGATTCGGAATTATGAAAATTATTCATAGATTTTGGAGGTTACTCCTAAATTCTAAATTCTAAATTCTTATTTAAGTCTTTAAAAAGGATGCTATAATTAAATAACAAATAAATTGAATTTATGGAGGTATTTATGAAGATAGAACATATTGCAATGTATGTAGAGGACTTAGAAAAAGCAAAGGACTTTTTTATTAAGTATTTTGGGGCAACTTCAAATGATTGTTATCATAATAAAAACACTAATTTTAGGTCTTATTTTTTAACCTTTGATGATGGTGCTAGATTAGAGATAATGAATAAACCACAAATGGAAAATGGAGAAAAAACTTTAACTCGTACTGGATATATTCACATTGCTTTTAGTGTAGGTAGTATGGAAAAGGTTAATGAATTAACTTCTAAATTAAAAAGTGATGGTTATGAAGTTATAAGTGGTCCAAGAACTACTGGAGATGGCTATTATGAAAGCTGCATTATTGGTATTGAAGATAATCAAATTGAAATAACTGTTTAGATAAATTCTAATTTCCTTTAATAATTAACCCTAACAACAACTAGTTGTTAGGGGGCAATTTAAGTACTGGTTTAAAATAACTATTAATATAAAAAATGAAACCCCAATAATATATTGATTATGAGACTAATATATTTCTATTCGCCTAAGATGGATGTGGTGAAAATAAGATTTTCTAATTTCTCTACATATTGCTCTGGGTGATTGATGCTTAGTTCCCCATGATAATACCCATCTAATATTTCTAATTTACTTCCTTTAATTATCTCTTGTGTTTTTCTAGCTGAAGCTTTCATTATTGCTCTTTCTTTTCCACCAACTAATATTAGTACTTTGGCAGAAGTATTTTTAAGAGTACTTTTAATCTCATACTTAGTATTAGCTTTCATAAAAGCAATTAGACTTTCCTTATTAATATTACAACTATCATAATAGTATTCATTAAACAAATCTTTTCTAATTTTTAAAGAATTGAATTGCAACTTTGAAAACCACTTTTTTGAAATTAGACCATAGAACATAGAAAAAGAAAAATCCACCATTTTATTAGTAACTTTCATTGGTATTGTTAAAGCACTTTCTATAATGGCATAGTCACAAATATCACTTTTCTGAGATAATATTTCAATAAGTATTTGTCCACCCAAAGAAAGCCCTCCCATCATTAGAATATGTCCACTACAATGTTCATCAATATATTCAATAATCCGACTTGCATTTTCTTCAATAGATATAAATTCTGCATCACTTCCTGAATGTCCATCTAAAATTGGAATAATAATATGAAAATTGTTTTTTAAATATTCAATTTCATATTTATAATTCCACCATGACAATCCACCACCATAAAGTAGCATTATAGTTTCTTTGTTTTCATTTCCATATTCTTTTATTATCATATTAATCAGCCTATCCTTTCATAAATAAACCTTGTAATTTCAAAATTAACCTTATTGGGATTATCACTATTGGTAAAATACTTTTTATCTTTTATTTCTCTTGTTCATTGTGCATATATATTTTTTTCCAAAATTCTATTAGTAATTTCATTTCCTTTTCAATTTCATCAACAACTATATTTTGAGAACGATACTTATTAAGCATAAATCCATCAACAGAGTACATTATCTCTTTATACATAAGTTTTAAGTCTATATCTGAACGAAAAACAGAAGTGTCTATTTTTTCAAATACTTTAATTTCACTATCCAAAGTTGCATCTGCAAAACTTTTCTGAATGGAGTCCGCAATATCTGCTAACTGCTCATAATAGGCATTAAGGGAAAATGCATATATGTGAGGATATTTTTTCATAAGTGAACACTTAGCCGATAATGCCCTATATAACATTTCAAAAAAATCCTCCGTATCTAAGACACTATATTTTGAAGTAGCTTCCCTTGTTATTTCTATAGAGTGATTCCATAAATACATATATAATTCTTTTTTATTGGTAAAATAATGAAACAGTAATGACTTTGATATTCCACCCTCATTTGCAATTTCAGACATTGAAGCCTTTTTATAATTGTTTTCTGAAAAAACTTTATAGGCAGCATTTAATATCTTTTGCTGTTTATCTATTGGTAAATTAAAGAATTTAATATTCATAACAGCCTCCATTGACCATATCGGTTAATATGCTCTAATTATAAATCTATTGACCATTTCTGAGAAGACCATTTAAAATATAAATTCAAAAACAAATTTCTCCATTATCAATATTTTATAAACTCCGAAAGGAGTTTTTTCC
>NZ_ASRV01000013.1 GCF_000401215.1 Clostridium sartagoforme AAU1
GTCCTTAATTCTACATTCTTCATTCTACATTCTTCATAAAAAAAGGGTTGCTTTCGCAACCCTATTTTTATCTTATTCTTCTTCCCACTTTAATGATCTCTTAACAGCTTTTTGCCATCCATGATAATACTTATTAACTTTATCAGCATCTAACTGTGGCTCAAATTCATCTGACATATGCCAGAACTTCTTAATTTCTTCTTTATCCTTCCAGAATCCTACAGCAAGACCTGCTAAGCATGCAGCTCCTAAAGCAGTAGTTTCTGATATTATAGGTCTAATTACATTTGTACCTACTATATCTGCTTGGAATTGCATTAAGAATTTATTTCTACTTGCTCCTCCATCTACCTTTATTCCCTTAAGTTCAGTCCCTACATCTTCTCTCATAGCATCTATAAGATCCTTAGTTTGATATGCAATAGATTCTAAAGCAGCTCTAATTAAATGGTTTCTATTTGCTCCTCTAGTTAAACCAAATATAGCTCCTCTTGCATACATATCCCAATGTGGTGCTCCTAGTCCAACAAAAGCCGGTACTATATAAACTCCTCCATTGTCGTCAACCTTAGTAGCAAAATATTCAGTATCAGCTGAATCATTAACTAGTTTTAATTCATCTCTAAGCCATTGAACTACTGCTCCACCAACGAAAACGGAACCTTCTAAAGCATATTGAACCTTTCCATCTAGTCCAATTGCAATAGTAGTTAAAAGTCCATTTTTACTTTCAACCATTTCTTCTCCTGTATTCATTAATAAGAAACATCCAGTTCCATAAGTATTTTTAGCTTCTCCCTTTTCAAAGCATGTTTGTCCAAATAATGCTGATTGCTGATCTCCAGCTATTCCAGCTATAGGAACCATTATATCACTCTTACCACCAAGGTTAGTATATCCATAAACTTCTGATGAATTTCTTACTTCTGGTAACATTGATTTTGGAATATTTAATTCTTCTAAAATCTTATCGTCCCATCTTAATTCTTTTATATTATAAAGCATTGTTCTAGAAGCATTTGTATAGTCTGTAACGTGAACTTTTCCGTTAGTTAGCTTCCATACAAGCCATGTATCTACAGTACCAAATAATAATTCTCCTCTTTCTGCCTTTTCTCTTGCACCCTCTACATTATCTAATATCCACTTAATCTTAGTTCCTGAAAAATATGCATCAACAACTAATCCAGTATTTTCTTTTATATATCCCTCTAACCCTTTAGCTTTTAAAGCATCACAAATATCTGCAGTTCTTCTACATTGCCAAACTATTGCATTATATACAGGGTTTCCTGTATTCTTGTCCCATACTATTGTAGTTTCTCTTTGATTTGTTATACCTATTGCTGCTACTTCATCTTGGCTAATATTTGTCTTAGCAATAACTTCTTGAAGAACACCATATTGAGTAGCCCAAATTTCTAATGGATCATGTTCTACCCATCCTTCTTTAGGATATATTTGTGTAAATTCCTTTTGGCTAATACCTAAAATATTTTGTTCCTTATCAAATACAATTGATCTTGAACTAGTCGTACCTTGGTCTAAAGCTATAATGTATTTTTTCATAATCTCTCACTCCCTCATCTACAATCCTATTTATTATAATTTTAATACAAAATCAAAAACTAAGCTACCAACAACTCCCCCAAGTATTGGTGCTATTACTGGTATCCATGCATATCCCCAATCTGAATCTATTTTGTTTTTCATTGGTAAGAAAGCATGTACTATTCTAGGTCCTAAATCTCTAGCTGGATTTATTGCATAACCAGTTGTTCCTCCTAATGATAAACCAATTGCCCATACTAATATACCTACTAAAAATGATGCCATAATTCCTACTGTACCAACGATTTCTCCACCAGAGCTTTGGAAAGTAGTTTTAAATACTTCACTATAAGTTATTCCTCTTATGCCTATTAATAATATAAAAGTCCCAGTAAATTCACAGATAAAATTGTATAAGTTACTTCTTATAGCTGGTGCTGTACAGAAGGTTCCTCTTACGTCTTCTCCAACTGTTGTTTCATCATAATGTAATTTGTAGTTAGCATATACTAGAAGCATTCCTACCATAGCTCCAAGCATTTGAGCAACAATATACATTAAAACTTTATCCCATGGAAATAATCCTGATGCTGCAAGTCCAATAGTTACTGCTGGATTTAAATGAGCTCCACCCATCCATCCTGTAATATAGGCTGCTATTGCTACAGCGAACCCCCATCCTGCTGTAATTACGATCCAACCTGAAGAATTTCCCTTTGTTTTTCTTAATACCACATTTGCAACAACTCCGTTACCAAGTAGAATTAAAATAAGAGTACCTAAGAATTCTGAAAAATAAGCTTGCATTTTGCTCTCCCTTTTATAATTTTTATAAAAAACTACATAGAAATGCATAAAAAACACTCCTATGTAGATTTCTCTCCAGATCTCCATTTCTACATATACCAAATTTCCTTTTTAGTTGTAGATATACATGTTGCTCCACTTTTTAGTGTCTCCATTACATCTTCCTTATCAGAGATTAATCCTCCTGCTATTAAAGGCTTATTAAGAGTTAATGAAAGTTCTTTAATTATCTTAAATAGCAATCCTGGTAAAATTTCTACTGCATCACATTCTTCTACCAAATGATTCTTCATATTTTCCTTTGACAAACTATCTATCATAAATACTCTCTGTATCGCTATAAATCCAAGTTTTTTACCTGCCCTTATAACTTGAGATTTGGTACTTATTATGCCCTCAAATCTTGTGTTTTCCTTAATAAATCTTAACGCTACTTCCTTGCTAGAAATTCCTTCAACTAAATCAACATGTAATATTCCAGTTTTATTACTTTTATATATCTTTTCACTTATGGTCTTAATATTTAATATATCACCAAACAAAATAAAAATAACTTGAATATCACTTTGTAATGCTAGATCTAGTTCCTTTTCATCCTTTACAGCTGCTACTATAGGGTTGTCCTCTAAAAGACTTTTAAAATTATTCATCTCCCTTTAACTCCTTCTTTGTAATCATTTACAGAAGTGCTATTAAAATACTTAAGTATACCTTAATGACTTCAATATTAGTCTAAATACATATTAGATAAAATAGTAAATACTAAAAGTTTATCTTATTATAAATTCATTTGATACTTAGCTTTATATTTTTTAAAACTAAAAAAGAGCTTAGCAAAAAGAGGATATTACATCCTAGACTCTTGTGCTTAACTCTACATTCTCTTGCACTTATATAATAATTTTATCTTTATATTCTAATTCTATAATTAATATCTATATTTTACTATATATAAAATTAATAATCTATACAATTATTATAATACAAAATAAGTTTAAATTACAATA
>NZ_ASRV01000014.1 GCF_000401215.1 Clostridium sartagoforme AAU1
ATATTAATAATAATTAGTAATTAGTCATTATCATTTTTTTATCTGGCAAATATAAATACTCCATATCTTTTCATATCTTAACTTTCTTATACTTTTATCTTTCACTATTTCATTATTATATATATTATTATAATCTAATTTTATAACAAAAAATTAGAAAAGGTCATATAAGTTTCATTATTCCAACCTTTCACTCTAAGTCAACATGAACCTATATATGAACCTTCGCCACTAAAGGAAGAAATTATAAATACTTATTCTCATGATAAACTTTTTATAATTTATTAAAGAAAAAAATCAGCTTCGTATAAATACAAAACTGATTTTTAAATCTCTAAAGTACTTTTGATAAGAAATCTATAGTTCTTGGATTCTTAGGATTTGTAAATATTTCTTCTGGTACTCCTTGTTCTACTATATTACCGCCATCCATAAATATTATTCTATCTCCAACTTCCTTTGCAAATCCCATTTCATGAGTTACAACAACCATAGTCATTCCTTCTTTAGCTAGGCTTTTCATAACATTTAAAACTTCCCCAACCATTTCTGGATCTAAAGCAGATGTTGGTTCATCAAATAGCATAACATCTGGTTCCATAGCTAAGGCTCTTGCTATTGCAATTCTTTGCTTTTGTCCACCTGATAAAGATGATGGATAAGCATCAGATTTTTCTAGCAATCCAACTTTTGCTAGTAAATCTTTTGCTATTTTTTCAGCTTCTGCTTTTGATTTATTTTTTACATTTATAGGCGATATAGTTATATTTTCTAAAACTGTCTTATGTGGGAATAAATTAAATTGTTGAAATACCATTCCCATTTTTTCTCTTATTTTATTTATATCTATATTTTTATCTGTTATATTTTGACCTTCAAATATTATCTCACCATCTGTTGGTGCTTCTAATAAATTTAAACATCTTAGAAAAGTGCTTTTCCCAGAGCCTGAAGGACCAATTACAACCACAACTTCACCTTTTTTTATGTTTTCATTAATGCCTTTTAAAACTTCATTTTCTCCAAAATACTTATGCAAGTTATTAACGTGAATCACTAGCCTTCATTCTCCTTTCTATATAATTCATAATTCTTCCAAGCGTAAATGTAATAACAAAATAGAATATAGCTGCAACAATTAAAGGTTCAAATGCTCTAAAAGTTTTTCCTGTAATGACTTTTGCACTATACATAATTTCTCCAACCCCTATTACAGATGCCATTGAAGATTCCTTTATTACTGTAACAAATTCATTACCTATAGCAGGTAAAATGTTCTTAGTTGCTTGTGGCATTATTATAAGCCTCATAGCCATAAATTGACTCATTCCTAGACTTCTTGCAGCTTCTAATTGTCCCTTATCTACAGCATCTATACCTGCTCTTATAATCTCAGAAACATAGGCTGCTGAATTTAAAGAAACTGCTATAATACCAGCTGGTAGAGGATCCATATTTATATTTAATAACTGATCAAATCCATAATAAACTAACATAATTTGTAATAACATTGGCGTTCCTCTAATTATTTCTATATATGCTGTTGCCAACATACTTAGAGGTTTTACTTTTCCAATTTTAAATTTTGATCTTTTCATAAGAGTTAATAATGCACCAAATATAACTCCAAATAGAACACTTAAAAGTGATATTAATATTGTCCACTGAACACCCTTATAGAAATAATCCATATTTCCAGCTAATACACTAAAATCTAATGACAAGGCTTATACCCTCCTTAATAATTATTTTTGCTTTTCTGCCAATTCATTTGCTTCTATAATAAATTTATCTAATAACTTTTCTTCTTTAATTCTATTGATTGTAGCATTTACCTTCTCTAATAAAGCTTCTTGATTCTTTTGAATTCCTACTGCAGAACCACCTTCAGTATCTTTTACTTTTTCTTCTCCGATTGTAAGTTCTGGATTATTTTTAACTATCATTTGAGCAACTGGTAATTCTACTACTAAAGCTTCAATTTTTCCACCCTTTAAAGCAAGAACTAAATCATTAACATTTGAAAGTAATTGAAGATTTGCTTCTGGCACTTTCTCTTCTGCTATTTCTGCTTGAATAGCACCCATTTGTGCTCCAACCTTTTGTCCCTTTAAATCTTCAAATGTTTTATATTTATCTTTATCAGCTACTCTTACTAACATACCATGTTCAGCAGTGTAATATATATCTGAGAAATCTATTGATTTTTTTCTTTCCTCATCTGGAGTCATTCCTGATATAGCTAAATCTATTTTACCTGAAGAAACTCCAGCTACTAAATTTTCAAAATTCATATCTTGTAATTCTAATTCTACTCCAAGATCCTTTGCTATTTCATTTGCTATATCAACATCAAATCCAACTATTTTATCTTGTCCATTCTCATCTAATATATGAAACTCGTATGGAGCATAGTCTGCACTTAAACCAACTACTAATTTGCCTTTTTCTTTTATTTCTGAAAGTTTATCTTTAGCATCTTTCTTTCCACCACAGCTTACTAAACCTAATCCCATAACCCCAACTATAGTTACAGCTAAAATTTTCTTTATCATTCCTTTTTTCATTTCAAATTCCCCCTCTTTATAATTAATTACTTATTATGATTAAATATACAATCTCTCAAAATTGCGATAGCATAATTATACACCTATTTTTTATTTTTATTCAATACTTTTTTTGATTTTTTTTATATATTTTTATTTTTTATAATATTTTAATGAAAATATTATAAAAAACCATATTTTTAATTTGTAATATTAAAAGTATATGCATTTTTTGTCTTTTTATTAATTGAAACTTTCTGTATATTTAAAAGTTGTTAGTTAATATTATACATAATATTAAATTTACTAATATTGTTTCACTTTCTAAATATACACATATATTATTATTGAAAATTAAATGAATAAAACAATTATTAGGAGTGATATACTTGACTTATCCAAAAGAAAGGCATCTTTTTCCAGGAGGAAATACTTATAAGGGATTTTTCTCATTTTATAAGTATATATTAACACAAAAAGATGCGAATAGAATTATCTGCATGAAAGGTGGCCCTGGAACAGGCAAGTCCTCTTTAATGAAAAAAGTTGCTGCCCACTTTAAGAATAAAGGATATTCTATAGAATATCATCATTGTTCTTCTGATAATAATTCTTTAGATGGAATTGTTATAAAGGAACTAGGATTAGCCATTTTAGATGGTACATCACCTCATATGGTTGATCCAATTCATCCAGGCGCAGTAGATGAAATCCTTAATATGGGGATTGCACTTGACACTGATGCTCTTTCTTCAAATAAGGGGAACATTATGAATATTTGTAAGGATATTAGCAATAATTTTCAAAGAGCTTATACATTTCTATCTTCTGCAAAGTCTATCCATGATGACTGGAGTAGATTAAATTCTAGTGCTTTGGAATATAGTAAAATAATAACTATATCTGAAAGCCTAAAAGAAGAAATCTTTAATAAGCAAAAACCTGGATTTGGTGATGAAAGACATTTATTTGCAACGGCATTTACTCCAAATGGAATAATCACTTTTGCTAATGACCTTACTAATGAATTTAAGCATAAATTTGTATTAAAAGGCGGTCCTGGATTTAGTAAAACAACTATTTTATTAGAAATAGGTAAACTTGCTCAAAAGAAAGGCTACTTCGTGGAATATATGCATGATCCGTTCATTCCTGAAAGAATAGAGCATATTTTAATTCCTGAAATTTCTACCTGTGTCTTAACAGAAAATGAAATCAGTCAAACTTCCTTTAATGGAAAATTATATAATATTGAAGATTTCTGTAATACCTCTATACTTTCAAGAAATAAGGAAGATATAAATTACAATAAAAAAGTTTTTTATGACTTAATTAATAAAGCTATTTTTTTAATTTCTGAAGCTCATAGACTTCATGATGATTTAGAATCTTATTATATAAACTCTATAGATTTTAAGATATTAGATAATATTTATGAAGATGTAATTCAAAAATTTGAGAAATATGTTCCTCTTTAAAATCACAACTAAAATAATAAAATAGAAGTAGATTTTAAACCTACTTCTATTTTATTTATTAGCTAATTTATTTTACTAAGTTTATTATAAAAAATAAACTTACAACAGATATAATTATACATATTGATGAATATATATATTTTTCTCTACCTGATCTGTATATAAAAAATCTTATTGCCCATAATGCCATAGTTAAGCATATTCCTATTTGTAATAATAGATAAGAATTAAATATAGGCATGATATTTATGAAATGATATGTGGTTAAAAAGGTAAGAACTATAATTACACTAGTTGCTATTGCAGCTAAAGTACATATTAATGTAAAAAAATCCTTAGCTCTAAATTTACCCATTTCTACTTACTCCTTTATTATAGCTTCAAACTCCTCTTCATTTAATACATTTACTCCAAGTTCGATAGCTTTATCCAATTTTGAACCAGCTTCATCTCCAGCTATTACAAAATCAGTTTTTTTACTTACACTTCCTGAAACCTTAGCTCCAAGTAATTCAAGCTTTGACTTAATATCTGTTCTTGAATAATTTTTTAAAGTACCTGTTACAACTACAGTTTTTCCTTCAAAAGGACTTGCTATTATTTCTTTTTCCTCGAACCTAGGGTTAACACCAAGTTCTAAAAGCTCACTTATTGTATTTAATGTCTTTTCTTCTTTAAAGAACTCTAAAACGCATTTAGCTACAATTCCACCAACATCCTGTACTGAAACTAACTCATCAAAAGTTGCTCTTTTTAATCCATCTAATGACTTAAACTTATTAACTAAATCTTTAGCAGTCTTAACTCCAACATTAGGAATCCCTAAAGAATATATAAATCTATATAATTCACAATCTTTACTTCTTTCAACTGCACCTAATAAGTTTTGTGCTTTCTTTGGTCCAAACTTCTCTAACTGTAATAATTCATCTTTTTTAAGCTTATATAAGTCTGCTATAGATTTTATATCTAGCTTTTCAAATAACTGTTCTGCTGTTTTTTCTGAAAAGCCTTCAATATTCATAGCATCTCTTGATGCAAAGTGAACAATAGTTTTTACCATTTGCGGTTTACATGAAAGAGTATTTTCACAGAAATAATGAACTCCATTTTGAACAAGATGTGCTCCACATGCTGGGCAAACATTTGGAACATTTATTTCTTGTGTCTCTTCTAATGATTCTGTAACTACTCCCATTATTTCAGGAATAACATCATTAGATCTTCTTACAAAAACTTCTGAGCCTATTTTCACACCTTTTCTTCTTATATCATCTATATTATTTAAAGTTGCTCTTTTTACAGTTACTCCAGCTAGCTCTATAGGTTCTAGTATAGCAGTAGGGCCTACTCTTCCACTTCTACCAACATTCCATTCTACATCTAAAAGCTTTGTTGTAGCTTCTTGCGCTTCAAATTTATATGCTATTGCCCACTTTGGAAATTTTACTGTATATCCCATCAACTCTCTTGTTCTTATATCATCAATAGCAATAACTACTCCATCAATATCATAATTTAATTCAAACCTTATATCTCTTATATAGTTTATTTCTCTTTCTATTTCTTCAAGAGTAGTACAAAACTTAACATAATTATCTATTGGAAGCCCTTTTTCCTTTATGAAGTCTAACATTTCTTCATATGTTTTAAAATCTTCACCTTCTTTATATCCTACATCATAAAAAAATGCTGATAAATTTCTTTTAGCTGTTTCTTTTAAGTTAAGATTTCTTAAAGCTCCCGCTGCACCATTTCTTAAATTTTTAAGAGGAATAACAGCATCCTTATTATAATTTTCAAAAGCTTCTGTAGTCATTATGGCTTCACCATGAACCTCAAATACATCTTTACAATTTATTTTTAATGGTATTGATTTTATTGTTTTTACTTGTGCAGAAACCTCTTCACCCACTTCTCCATTTCCTCTTGTAGCTGCAGATGATAGTATTCCATTTTCATCATAAGTTAAATTTATAGTTAATCCATCAAATTTCTTTGTTAATACATATCTAGGAGCTGGTAAATTTTCTCCCCTTGAATTCATCTCTTTTATAAATTTTAAATTTCTATTATGCCAATCCTGTAGTTCTCCTACACTTTGAGCTTTGTCTAAGCTCCATAGTCTAGCCTTATGAGTATATTTAGTAAATCCTTCTAATATTCTATCTCCAACCCTTAGTGTAGGAGAATATGATAATACATATCCTGTTTCTTCTTCTAAAGATTTTAATTCATAATACTTTTCATCATACTCCTTATCTGTAACAGATGGATTATCTAGTGAATAATACTCATAAGCATATCTATTTAATTCTTCTACTAATTCTTCTATTCTTTGCTTTTTATCCAAATAAAACACACCTCTTTTCCAGTTCACAGTTATCAGTTCACAGCGCACAGTTTTAGTCAGTTCACAGTGCACAGTTATCAGTTCACAATTCACAGTTTTTTGTTTCTAAGTTAATAGCTTATTTCAGTTTAAAGTCTTCCTGAATCTGTTTACTAAAACTTCTTTCATTCCTTATGGTAATTATTCTTTCTAAAGCTTAAACTGGCTATGAATTGTGCGCTGTGCACTAAATTTTCCTGCTCCCTAGCACTCGTTCCCTGTTACTTATTCCTTTTACCTGACACTTGTTCCCTGTTACCTAATGCCTGTTATTTAATCACTCACAATGCAAAATAAACTGTGAACTGTGCGTTGTGCACTGTAAACTAATTATACTGTTCCCTTTTTACATAAGTTCTAGGTTTGCTAATGAAAGCATTAATATTTTTACTCCTTGATTATCAAAAGCTATTGTAAGTTTTTTATCATCTCCTGAATTTGCTATTGATACTATTGTTCCAACACCAAATTTACTATGCTTTACTTTTCTTCCTATAGTAACATCATCCTTTGAAAGAGATGATTGTATATTTTGTTCCTTAGGTTTAGGCATATTTATTGAATTGTTCCTTAAACTATGTGGATTATTATTTCTATTATCTCGTGGAAACATTGAAGTCCTAGTACTTTGTGCTGAATTATTTCCTGAAACATATTCCTTTAAATCAGATTTTATTTCTGCTATAAAATCTGATTGAGCATATGCAACAGTTCTACCAAATTGCCTTCTAACTTCTGCTGACGTCATAAATAATTGCTCTTTTGCTCTTGTTATACCAACATAACAAAGTCTTCTTGATTCCTCCATTTCAGATTCACTATCAAAGGATGCTGTTCCTGGGAATATTCCATTTTCCATTCCAACCATAAATACAACTGGAAATTCTAATCCCTTAGCACTATGCACAGTCATTAAAACTATAGCATCATCTTCTTCTTTTAGTTTATCTGTATCTTGAACTAAGGAAACTTTTTCTAAATATGCTAAAAGGGTTTTATCTTCACTGCTTCTTTCAAAATCAACTGCATCAGAAACTAACTCCTTTAAGTTTTCTATTCTACTTTTATCTTCTATTTCTTTTGATTTTTCTAATTCTGATATATATCCAGTTTCCTTTAATATAGTTTCAATTAAGTTAGATACAGGTAGTATTTCACTTAATTCCATGAACTTATCCATCATTTCCATAAAAATTTCTATTCCACCACAATTTCTTGCTGTAAGAGTTGGAATATTTCTTACTGTACTTAAGGCATCCCATAAAGATAATTCATAATCATCTGCAAAGTCAATAACTTTATTTACCGTTGCATCTCCAATACCTCTCTTAGGTACATTTATAATTCTTCTTAAGCTTACACTGTCTGTAGGATTAACAAGTACCTTCAGATATGAAATCATATCCTTAATTTCTTTTCTATCATAAAACCTTGTTCCGCCTAAAATCCTATAAGGTATAGCCTTTCTTCTTAGACTTTCTTCAAATATACGTGATTGAGCATTTGTTCTATAAAGAATTGCAAAATCTTTATACTTTTTCTCTTCTTCTTGCTTTATTTTATTTATTTGAGTTGCAACAAAATCACCTTCATCACTATCTGAATAAGCTCTATAAACCTTTATTTTATTTCCTGATTCTTGTTCTGTTCTTAAAACTTTACTTTTTCTATTTGCATTATTTACAATTACAACATTGGCAGCATCTAATATATTTCCTTTTGAACGATAATTTTGCTCAAGCTTTATAACTTTTGCCTCTGGATAATCTTTTTCAAAGTCTAATATATTTCTTATATCTGCACCTCTCCATTGATATATACAATTATGAACAACTACATCATTAGCTATATAATTTCTTGCATTATCTATATTTAAATCATATACATAACCTTCATAATCTTCGATTTCTACTGAAGTTATAATATCTTCAATTACCTTTTTTCCCTCTAAAACTGCAATTGCCATTCCTTCCTTCATGCTTCCCAAAGGCATGAATTTAAAGGTATTATCTGATGTTAATTTTGCTTTTCTGAAAACCTCATAAGCATCTTCTACAGATGCAAGCTTGCTTGAAAATTCTTCAGCATCATCATACAAGGCACGTTCCGTTTCTACTCTAAAGGTATTTCTTTGCCCATTTCTGACATTAAATCCGGCTTCAATAAGTTTATTTTTACTTTCTTCTCCTGATGAGTTTAAACCTATTCTATGTGAATATAAACCTCTTTCTTCACATTTACGTCCACCAAAGAAGCTTACATTTACTATCTTTCTTACACTTTCTCCCCTTATTACAGCTGAACTTATATGGTGAGGATAATCTAAATAAAGATATTCTTCATCCATTAGCTTTTGTGCACTATCATATGTGTTTATTTCTTTAAACAATTTATTTATTTGTTCTTGAGTTAACGAAATATGTCTTCCTCTTGAATTAAACACAACCTTTGGAATGCCATATTTTACAGAATAGTATTCTTCATAATAAGTGGCTTCACCTCTTGAATTACAAACCTTTATTATCCACATTTTATCTGCTTGCTCTCCATTTAGTCTTACAGCCAATCCACTTACATCAATACCTTTTCTGCTTCGTACTGCTGAAGTTTGACCTATTCTATATCCAAAACCTTTTTTATACATCAAATAAACATAGTATTTATCTTCTCTCACAGTAACTCTTGCAAAACTTATGTGATTTGGTGTTCCCTTTATTATCTTTCCAGTATTTGTAGTTATCCTTACCACTGTTCCATTATATTCTCTTTTAGATATATCTTTTATTTTTAATAAAGTACTTTCTCCATTTCCTGCTGCCACTCTAATTTTATCTGAAGCCTTTAATTCCTCTATTTTATAAATTTTATCTTCACCTTGAATTAATGTTCCTTCAACTAGGCATTGGTCATCATCACCCACCACACATACATTTTTGTATTTTTCCGCTAAAAGTCTAACTAATTCATATTGGACCTTATTAGTATCTTGATATTCATCCACCATAATATATTGAAATTTTCTTTGATAAAACTCCAATGTTTCTTTATCGGTTTTAAATAATTCTACAGTTTTAGCAATTAAATCATCAAAGTCTAAAGCATTATTTTCCTTAAGCCTCTTTTGATACATTTGATATACATCGGCTATTTTCTTTTCTCTAAAATTACTTTCATGCTCTCTCATGAAACTTGCAGGGCTTTGCATATTATCCTTAGCCTTACTAATTTTACTCATTATCTCTTGTTCTGTTATATCTTTATCATTTATATTTAAAGCTTTCATACACTCTTTTATAAGTGTCTTTTGATCTGAAGTATCATATATTGTAAAACTTCTTTTATATCCTAACTTTTCTATTTCTCTTCTAAGGATTCTTACACAAGTTGAGTGAAAAGTAGATATCCACATATCCTCAGCTCTTTCACCTATTAAAGCTTTAACTCTATCCTTCATTTCTTTTGCAGCTTTATTAGTAAAGGTAATAGCCAATATTTTATATGGTAAAATTCCTAAATCATCTATCATATGAGCCATTCTATGTGTCAAAACTCTGGTCTTACCTGAACCAGCTCCTGCTAATATTAATACTTGACCTTCTATAGTAGTAGCCCCTTCATATTGTTCTTTGTTAAGTAATGACTTTAAATCCATTTGTACAGACTCCTTTCCTATTACTAACATATTATAACATACATATCTTTTATATTGTTGCCTAAAAGCATTAATTAGATTACAGTTATTTGTATATATTTTCCTTATTGTAATTTTATACTCTTACCTTATTTCAGTCAATCAACATAATTAATTTATCTTTTTGCAATAATACTTTCATTATTTAATATTAATGATTGTTTTGTTTCAAATAAATCATACACAATTCTTAAAAATGCAATTTTTAAGAATTTAATATTCATAAAATTACATATTAAAATAATGTTTAGTTTTATTTTAATATATAGTCAAGTAATTCAACAGACCTCTCTGAAAATGTTTACCTTCCTTAAATGTTATAATTTTATATAAGGTAAACGTTTATATATAAAAATGAACAACAAAAAACGCAACCCTTGGGGCCAGGTTGCGCTTTAGCAATAAGCAATAAATAAAAAGGGGGCTATTTATTCCTTTTATTTATCCTTGCAAAAACATTATAGTGCATCTCATTATAAAATGCAAGATATTTTGATAATATTATTGTAAAGTTTGTTCTTTGTGAATGTTAAACATTCACTTTATTTAAACGTTCGTTAAAATCCTTTTAAAGTAGCTACTTCCTCATCTGTTAATTCTCTATATTCGCCCTCTTCTAAATCCTCATCTAATTTTAATGTTCCAAACTCTACTCTTTTTAAATAAGTTACTTTTTTATCAACTGCTTCGAACATCCTCTTTACTTGGTGGAACTTGCCTTCTTGAATAGTAATCATAACCTCTGACCCCTCTTCAGAAGCTTTAATAATTTCAAGCTTAGCCTCTTTGCAAATATATCCATCATCTAACGTTATTCCACTTTCAAATTTCTTTATATCACTATCTGTCACCAATTTATCTATTTTTGCATAATAAATTTTATCCACCTTCCACTTTGGGGATATAAGCCTGTGGTTTAACTCACCATCATTTGTAAGTAATAATAACCCAACTGTATCCTTATCCAACCTTCCTATAGGAAACGGATTAAACACTTGATGCTCTATTTCTAATAAATCAATAACAGTTTCATCCCTATTATCAAAAGTTGCAGAAATAACCCCATCAGGCTTATTCATCATTAAGTATATGTACTTTCTATAAAATATTTCTTCTCCATTTATAGAAATCCTGTCTACTTCAGGATTAACCTGCATACCATTATCCTTTACAATTTCACCATTTACCTTAATAAGTCCCTTCTTTGCAACCTGCTTAATTTCTTTTCTAGTTCCATATCCTAAATTAGATAAAACCTTATCTAGTCTTTCCATTAAAGCACCTTCTTTCTTAATTATTATATTGAGCCTTTATCACTTATTTTATTACTTAAAATCAAAAGACACAAGGAGAGAATTAACAATTAACAATTGACAATTAACAATTAAAGTTAATGTTTTTACATAATCTTTGAAATTAAAGGTGAAAAAGTTAATAATAAAATCCTTTTATGCTTTAAATAAATTGGCTAAATCAAAAAATAATGGACATAATCCTCAAAAATTATATCCATTACTAATTATTCATAACTCATTATTTTATTTTTTATAATTCTGCATAGACGAATTATTTACCTAACTTTTCACTCTTTACCTTTTTCACTCTTTCATTTCTCTTACGCATTATTACTATAGTTTCTATAGTTACTTAGTATTTTCGGAACATAATTTTGAGTTTCTTGTGGCATTTTATATAAATCACTAGCAGATTTAACCCCTCTTCTCTCCATTGTTCCAGGCCCACCGTTATAAGCCATTAGTGCCATTTCTAAATTTCCATTATACATATCTAAATATGATTTAATATGTTTAACTCCAGCTTCTATATTTTGATCGATGTCATATGGATTGGTTAATCCATATGCTTCTGAATTAAAGTCCATTAATTGCATAAGACCCTTTGCACCTGCTGATGAAACAGCATTAGGATTAAAATTTGATTCTTGCTTTATTATAGCTAGTACTAAATTTTTATCTACTCCATATTTTTGTGAGTATTTATCAACAGTAGAATATATTTTTTCCACATCAACTGTAGTATCTTGACTTAAATCTGTGTATAAGTTATCAAAACTTATGTTTAAACTTGTATCACTATTTGTTCTATTTAAATATAATTCCCCTGTTTTTATAGGTTCAGTTCTTATTCTAAGAGGAATATTTTCAAGTTTTTGTCCTACAGCTGCGGGAATATAACTTTCTGAACTTTCTTCATTATTGCTATTAAAAATATTTTCTTCATTACTGTTTAATAATGCTTCATAGACAATATCAAATTCTGGTCCATCGCCTATTGCTTTTTTTAAAGCTTCTTTACTAACAACGCTTCCCATAAACTCTTCTACTTTAGAAATATTCACATTTGTTCCCCCCGAATTTTACTTTTGCTATAAATATCGTATTAATTATACTATTCTTAAGCCTTAACTTCAAATTCTAATAATGTATAATCTTCATAATTAATCTTTTTATAGTAACTCTTGCTAAGTACTAAAATTCTATAATTTCCTGTTGAAAATGGTAAAAAAGTATAATAATTTTTTCTACTATAACTTTGTACTCTTACCCAATTTCCCTTTTCCATAATATAAAATTCATAACATACTTCTTTTCCGCCTTCGCTACTTACATCAAATGTTACTTCATTATTAGCAATAATATTATTATTTCTTATTATTATTTTTGTGTTACTAACTGGAATAGCTTCATGAACATAAAGTGATAATTCTTTTTTTATATCATACTCTTCATTACATAATATATTTTTCGCATAAATTTCAAAGGTATATTTCCCTGAACATTTTGGCTTTAATCTCAATCTTTTACTTTCAATAAATCCTGTGTCTTCAACTTCATGTCCATTTATTTTCGTTACATACCTTAATAAAATATTCTTAGTATTTTGTACTATTGTTTCAAGTTCAATAATATCTCCAACTAAATATATTTCTTTTGGTGAAAGTAATACATAATCTATTTCAGCTTCTTCATAATCTCTCACTTTAAAGAATATAAAATCATGACAATCATATTCTTTAGATGAATATTTATCTATTACTCTAATTTCAACTTCATATTCTCCACTTTCCTCTGGAGTAAAGTTAACCCAATTTGTTATTCCATAATTACTTCTTTCTTTTTCTTTGCCATTCTTATAAACAACAAAAGAATATTTAAGTTCTGTTCCACCCTCTGCCTTAACCTTAATATTTATAGGTTCATTTTTTATGCATCCTCTTGTTTTGCTTGCTGTTATATCTGTTATTTTTACAGGTTTTTCACCCTTCTTATCTATTTTAAAATTCAACTCTCTTATATCTTCATAATCACCATCGAAGGAAATATCTTTAACTTTCAATATTATTTTATAATCTCCTTCAATTTTAGTCTCCCAATTAAAGTTTCTTGATCTTATATATCCTGTATCTTCAGCAACTGGTCCTTCAACTATATATCTATACAGTATTTCCTTTCCCCCTATTACCGAAGATTTAAATAGTATATTGCTTCCTTCAACTTGAGGTGAATTTGAATCAGAAGAAAATTTTCTTATTTTTATTTCATCATAGGCTTTTACAGAATATATCATGCAAGCTCTATCATCATATTGCTTATTAGAAAAAATATCTCTCACATAACATAATAACTTATATTCTCCCTTTTGCTTTTCTGAAATTGATATTATATTTTTAGTGGAATAATCCTGTACACAATTTATTCTTCCATTACTATCCATTCTTAAAAACTTATATAAAATTGTTCTACTATTATCACAGTTTACGCCTACCTTAAATATCAATTCTTCATTTATTAATAAATTTTCACTTAAGCATTCAAAAGTATTTATTTCTATAATTGGCTGCTCTTTTACTTTAAATATCACAGTTGTAAAATCATCTACATTTTCCTTTGATGATGGTCTTTTGCATTCAATTAATATTTCACCATCTTCTGCCTTTGTTGTTGTATAAGTTAACTTATTTTCTATACTGTAGTCTTTAAGAGGTTCCCATCCTTGCTTTCCTTTAACCCAAAATCTATATAATAATATTTCTTCATCTTCTGATGCAAGAACTTCTAAGTTTATTTTATCTCCTATAACTAAAGATGTCTTATCTATTATTATATCTTTTATCAACTTATTATTTTTATTGTTGTTTTCTAAAACATCTTTTTCTTCTATCCCCTTTATTTGATAACTTATCTTTGTATTTTTAATCTTTTTCGAATTTTTATCTTTATATTGGACCATTATCATATAATCTCCTGATTTTCTTGGTCTCCATTGACATTCCTTTTTATCTGAAAAATCTTGAATTGGCTTCCAAGTTAAATTTCTTTCTCCTGGAGCACCTTCTAAAAACTTGCACTCTACTTCACTTTCTTCTGGCATCACTTTTATATTTATTTTTTCATCTACTAATGATGGACTTTCTTTATCAAAAGTTATTAATAATTCACTCATATCTACCCACCCTATTTTTCTCAATTTTCCCTAATATTATTATACAGTTTACATAACAAAATATAAAACGAAATTTGTCATCAATAAAAAAAATAAGGATAAACCGTCCTTTATATTTCTACAGTTTATCCTTTTAAATTACATTCTATTATTCTTATTAAGTTTTTCTTTAGCCTTATATCATCTTCTATTGTTCTTTTCTTTGGATTTGAGGTTCTTCCACCTGCTCTTCTAATTTTCTGAGAAATATGCCTTTCTTCTAGCATTCTATCTATATTCTCTTCTGTATATAAATATCCCTTTGGGTTTAATATATGAGCTTTTTTTCCTAAGCAAATTGCTGCAACACCGTAATCTTGACTAATTACTACATCATTTGACTTACAATGATTAACTACATACATATCCACACTTTGAAATCCACTATCTACAACTTTAACTTCTCCGTAATCTAAAGTTATAAAATGATGTATATCACAAAAAACTATTAATTCTAATTCATATTTTCTTGCTACATCTTGAATTATGGAGATACCCGGACAGGCATCTCCATCTACTATAATTCTCATTATTTTAATTTTGCTTCCAATTCAGCTTTTAATTCTTCATATCCAGGTTTTCCTAGTAAAGCAAACATATTTTTCTTATATGCTTCAACTCCTGGTTGATCAAATGGATTTACTCCTAGTAAGTATCCACTTATTCCACAAGCTTTTTCAAAGAAGTAAACCATGTATCCAAAGTAATATGGGCTAAGTTCTGGGATATTTACTACCATGTTTGGAACTCCGCCATCATTATGTGCTAATAAAGTTCCATTAAATGCTTGTTTATTAACAAAATCTATAGTTTTTCCAGCTAAGAAATTTAATCCATCTAAATCTCCTTCAGCTTTTTCTATAGTAAGCTCTCTCTTTGCCTTTTCTACATTAAGAACAGTCTCGAACATTATTCTATTACCCTCTTGGATAAATTGTCCCATTGAGTGTAGGTCAGTTGAAAAGTCAACAGCTGCTGGGAATATTCCTTTTTGATCTTTTCCTTCTGATTCTCCAAATAATTGTTTCCACCATTCATTAAAGTAGTGTAAACCTGGCTCATAGTTAACTAAGATTTCTATATCTTTACCTTTGTTGTATAATGCATTTCTCATTGCAGCATATTTATAACAATCATTATTTTTTAAATCTGCTGTAGCATATGCCTCTCTTGCATCTGCAGCTCCTTGCATCATTTCATCTATATTAATTCCTGCAACTGCTATTGGTAGTAAACCAACTGCAGTTAAAACTGAAAATCTTCCACCAACATCATCTGGAATTACAAATGTTTCATACCCCATTTCATTAGCTAATGATTTTAATGCCCCTTTACTTTTGTCAGTAGTTGCATAAATTCTTTCCTTAGCTCCATCCACTCCATATTTCTTTTCCATATAATCTTTAAACACTCTAAATGCTATTGCAGGTTCTGTTGTTGTACCTGATTTCGAAATAACATTTACACTTATATCAATGCCTTCTATTGCATCTAAAAGATCTGCTAAATATGTTGAACTTATATTATTTCCAACAAAGAATACCTTTGGGTCATTTCTTTTATCATTTCCTAACACATTATGAAAATTGCTATTTAACATTTCTATAGCTGCTCTAGGTCCTAGGTATGAACCACCAATTCCTATAACTATCAAAGCTTGTGAGTTTTTCTTAATTTTTTCTGCTGCATTTTTTATTCTTGAAAATTCTTCTTTGTCATAATTGACAGGTAAATCAAGCCATCCCAAAAAGTCATTTCCTGCACCTGTTTTGTTGTGAAGAGTATCATGTGCTGCTTTTACCATTGCTTCCATATGGTCTAATTCTTGTAATTTCGCATATGGTTCTACTTTAGATAAATCTAATCTTAAACCTTTATTCATAACTATACCTCCGAATTTTTCATTGTGTATTTTTCCTTTTATTTCTTTTATATTATATCATATTTATAAATCTATGCTTTATTTTTTTCTTCTACTTAAACTTTTTTCGTAAATATATCTAAAAAAAACTCTAGTATTATTATTAATTCTTAATAATCTTTTATACTAGAGTTTTTTGTTTATTTTTGATTTTGAAAAAACATAATATAATGAAGTAAATAATATTTTTTAATTGTTATTAAAATACTCTTCCATTAATATTTCAAGTTCTTTTTCAAAATTTATTTTTTTATTGTATAATTCATTTAACTTCTCATAGTCATCACAAAACTTATTTATTTCATCTTCTATGGTTTTTAAATCTTCTTCTAATTGTTCTATATCCTTTTCTAATTTATCTACTTTCCACTTATTATTAGATTTCTTTTCAAATATAAAAGATTTTTCTTCTTTAACTTTACTTGCTTTAGTATCTATAGTAACATTTATAGCTTTTGCCTGCACTACTTTTTCTTTATAGTATTCATAGTTACCATTATAAGAAATAAGAGAACCTCTTGATAATTCAACTACTCTACTAGCTATACTATTTATGAAATATCTATCATGAGATATAAATAAAAGTGTCCCGTTAAACTCTTTTAAGAACTCTTCTAATTCTTCTCTTGAATCAATATCTAAATGATTTGTTGGCTCATCTAAAATCAATAAATTTAATTCATTGTGCATTAACATAGCTAATTTAAGCTTACTTCTTTCTCCTCCAGAAAGGCTTCCAACCCTTTTAAAAACATCTTCGCCAAAGAACATATATTTTGCTAAATACTCTCTTGCTTTTCCTTCACTTATAACTATGTCATTCCTAAAGGCTTCTAATATAGTTTGCTCTTCATCATCAAATATTATATTTTGTGGAAGATAACCTAATTTTATAGAACTTCCTAAAGCTGCTATGCCACTGTCTGCATTATCTGTTCCAAGTAAAATTTTAATCATTGTTGATTTTCCACAACCATTTTGACCTATTAAAGCTACAGCTTCTTTATTTCTTATAAGTAGTTGTGCTTTATTTAAAAGAACCTTTTCTTCGTATCTCTTACATAGATCCTTTATTACTATGACTTCATTTCCTGACCTATCTGCATTTTTTACATTAATATTAATTCTTTCTTTTTCTAAAATAGGTTTCTCTATTCTTTGAATTTTATTAAGCAACTTTTGCATACTGGCTGCTCTTTTAAAGAACTTTTCATTATCTCCTCTAGCTCCCCAATCTCTTAACTGAGATATAGACTTTTCAATAGCCTTAATCTTTTTTTGTTGTTCTAAAAATTCATTCATTTGAAGTTGTAGCTGTATTTCTTTTTCCTTTACAAACTCAGTATAATTACCAAAATAAGTTTTTGACTTCATATCTTCTATTTCAATTATTTTAGTTACTACATTATCTAAGAAATACCTGTCATGAGATACTATTATTACTATACCTTTATACTGCTTAAGATAATCTTCAAGCCATTCCATCGAATCTAAATCCAAATGATTCGATGGTTCATCTAGCAATAATATATCCGGATTTTGAAGTAGTATTTTTCCTAATATAATAGTAGTTTTTTCTCCTCCACTTAAGTTGCAAAATAGCTTTTCCTTAAATTTATTATTTATCTTAAGCCCAGTGCATACCTTGCTTAACTTTTCTTCTTTTTCATAGCCACCTAAACTTTCATAAGCAGATTGAAGATTTGAATATTTATTTAAAATTTTTCCAATATCACATTCACTAGACTTTGAAAGTTGCTTTTCCATATTTCTTAATTCTTGAGCCATTTTATCAATATCCTTAAATGCTGAATTTAATACATCAATTACTTTAAACTCTTTTGGATAAACTGGCATTTGTTCAAGATATCCTAATGTGGCTCCTTTTTTATAGATAAATTTCCTTTTTCGTATTCTTCAATGCCCATAATTATTTTTAAAAGAGTACTTTTACCGCTACCATTTCCACCTACGATGCCTACTTTCTCAGAAGTTTGAACATCAAAGGTTATATCCTCTAAGACCATAGTTGCACCATAATATTTTTGTAATTTATTTAAAGATAATTCTATCATTTTTAATTCCTCCAAAATTTTTCTCTGCTTTATTTTAAATTTTTATTAAAATTCTTAGATAAATAAAATAAGCCTCATTTAATAACTTATTCCTAATTTAAAATAAGTTATTTAGAAGGCTTATGAGAGAAATTGCGTATAAAAATGACTCAAAGCATAAAACCTTGAGTCCTAAAAATCTTTACTTAATAGAATTATAAATTTATATATAGCTAAAATTTGTCTTAAATATAATCAAGCTTAAATATAATAAATTTATTAACTGTAAGATATAGAATCATGGATTTATACAATAGTCAGCATTTATTCTAAAAATGGACGCACTTCTCCCGTCAAAGCCTAAAATTGCACTTTTTTGTACTGAGCTGCTATATTTCCATTGTTTATTTAAAACAAACTTAGAATTACTAACTATATTAGCCATGATCTACCCTCCTTTTGTTATAATTAAATTTATTATATACTACATAGCTGTTATTTACAATATTTTTCAATTATAAATTTTCACTCTTTCATTTTTTAACTAATTCTACTTAATTCAATGTTTTAATTCCATATTACTAACAAATTATTTTATATTCATAATTCATCAAAGATGAATTATCCCCTCAACTCTTTCACTTTTAACTCTTAACTTCTTCACCTCTCTTCCATGTTTCTACTAGCAATAACATCTACTCCAGTTCCAAGTATATCTTTAACAATAATATCTCCCATTTTTACTGGAGCCTTTACTGTTATTTCATTTAATACTTCAACACATTTAAAGTTTAAATCTTTTGGTATTGCACTTTTTGTTTTCACAGGTAAAACTGCGTGGCTTCCACCCTGAATTTTCACTGTTGTAGTTACTACTCTTACAGGATTTGTTACTTCATTTATTCCATATATCTCGCCTCTTTTACAGCTATTGCCTGTTACAGTTTGTTTTTCTGTATCTACTTTCAAATGACATCCCATAGGACAACTTATGCATATTAATTCTTTAACCACAATTATTCACCATCCTCTAAAGATATAACTATATTTCCTTCGATTCCTTCTAACAATTTCTTATTTAAAATTATTTTTTCCATTTCAGAAGGTGCTAAATGCTTTCTTTTAAAACTAGCTATTACCTTATCTTTATTTTTTACTGTAATAACCTTATCTTTGTAAATATTATTAACCCTCATAAATATTGTTAATTTATCCTCTACAGCTTTAACTGATACCTTCTGAGGAACGGTATAATTAATATTTTTTCCATTTAGAATATCAATATCTTCGCTTCTAACTAAATTATCTTTTACATATTTAGCTGCTGATAATCCAGCATGTTTGGCTTCTCCTGTTACAAAATCAACTAAATCATGAACATGAACAACGTTTCCACAAGCAAAAATTCCTTCTATTGAAGTTTCCATACTTTCATTAACTATAAGTCCATTAGTTCTCTTGTCTCCATTTAATCCAACTTTATTTGATAATTCATTTTCTGGTATTAACCCTACTGATAACAATAAAGTATCACATTCAAATTCAATTTCTGTTCCTTTTATAGGTTTTCTATTTTCATCAACCTTACATATAACAACCTTTTCTAATCTTTTATCTCCAACTATATTTACAACTGTATGAGAAAGATAAAGTGGTATATCATAATCATTTAAACATTGCACTATATTTCTATTAAGTCCATTTGAATATGGCATAAGCTCAACTACAGCTTTAACCTTAGCTCCTTCTAAAGTCATTCTTCTTGCCATTATAAGACCTATATCACCAGATCCTAAAATAACAACTTCCTTTCCTGGCATATATCCTTCAATATTCATATATCTTTGTGCTGTCCCAGCATTAAATATTCCTGATGGCCTATCTCCAGGGATATTAATTGCTCCTCTTGTTCTTTCTCTACATCCCATAGCTAGAATTATTGATTTTGCATTTATCTCCATATATCCATTATCTGAATTTATTGCATGTATTGTTTTATCTTTTTCAATATCTAGTACCATAGTATTTAACATCACTTCAATTTTAGTTTCTTTAATTAAATTAATGAATCTTTGAGCGTATTCTGGGCCTGTTAGCTCTTCTTTAAATGTATGAAGACCAAACCCATTATGAATACATTGATTCAATATTCCTCCAAGTTCCATATCTCTTTCTATAATCAAAATACTACTAACTCCATTATTATAGGCTTCATAAGCTGCAGCTAAACCTGCTGGGCCTCCTCCAACTACTACTAAATCATATCTCATAATTAATCCCCCTACTTTGTTTTTTCCACTAAAATATAAGAATTTTCTTTTTCTTGATAAACTTCCTTAAAGTCTTTCTTCTTTTCTCGTGCTATAATTTCTAAGACCTTTGGACCACAAAATCCACCTTGGCATCTTCCCATTCCTGGTCTACATCTTCTTTTTACTCCATCTAATGTTATATCTCCAAAAGACCTAGATATGGCATCAACTATTTCTCCTTCAGTTATCACTTCACATCTACAAATTACATTCCCATAAGAAGGATTTTTCTTTATAAGTTCTTGTTTTTCATCCTTAGATAAATCCATAAAATAAAGTTGCTTCCTATTTCCATTAAAAGTTTTATTTTTTTCTTTAGTCAATCCTATAGATTGAAGAATTTCTATTGTCTCTAGTGCAATTGCTGGAGCTGAAGATAAACCCGGAGATTTCATACCCGCTACATCAATAAATCCTTGTACATCCTTTGCTTCTTCTATTATAAAATCATTTGTATCAGGTATTGCTCTAAGCCCTGCAAAATTTCTAATACTTTCTCTAAAGTTAATATTTTCTGTTGTTTTTTTAGTAGTTTCTCTCACATATTCAAGTCCTGTATTAGTTGTTGCAACATCATCTTTATCTTCAAGATTTTCTGCATCTGGCCCTACAATAAGATTTCCATGAACTGTAGGTGTTACTAAAATTCCTTTACCAAGAGTTGATGGACATTGAAAAATTGTATGGCTAAATAAATTACCTTGAGACTTATCCATAACAAAATATTGTCCTCTTCTAGGAGTTATTTTAAAGCTTTCATTACAAATTAAATTGTGAACCTTATCAGCATAAACACCTGCTGCATTAATTATAAATTTTGCTTCTATTATTTCATTTTTACTAGTTGTAATCTTAAAATTCTTATCCTTCTCTATTTTTATTACTTCTGAATCTAATATTATCTCTCCCCCATTTGAAACTCCATTTTCAGCTAAGGCGATTGTATATTCCATAACACCAACTATTCCGCCTGTTGGTGCATATAATGCCTTAAGAACCTTATCTGATATATTTGGCTCCTTATCTAAAATTTCTTCTTTTTCAAGTATTCTTAAATTTTTAACTCCAATTTTTGTTCCATTTTCATATAAATTATTTATAGATTTAACTTCTTCTTCATTAAAAGCAAGCACTAAAGATCCATTTCTTTTAAAAGGAACATCTAGTTCTTTACAAATGTCTTCAAACATTTCATTCCCTTTAACATTAAGTTTTGCCATTAAAGTTCCTTCCTTTGGATCGTATCCAGCATGGACTATTGCAGAATTGGCTTTTGATGTTCCCATAGAAACATCATTTTCCTTTTCGATGATAGCTACCTTTACATTATATTTTGTTAATTCCCTGAAAATAGATGTTCCAATTACCCCAGCACCAATTATTACTACATCATACATATTTTTTACCTCCCATAATTTCATAAAGAATAAAAAAAGCCAAGACAAAATAAAGGTATTACCCTTATTTTGTGCTTGACTCTTATTCTCTAATCGCACTTTATTTTGAAAACAAACTATTTTAGCTATAAGCTTATATAAACTAAAACAAATTGCTTTTTACTTCTATTATTAAATTCTTTTATATTTGTCTTCATTATACCATATTTCTATATAAAAAATAGAGTATTCATATAATTATAAATATTTAATTATTTAAATTTATAAAAAGAGTAGATAAATTTATAAACTTATCTACTCTTCCATTTTAACCTTTCCTTATATTAGGCTAGTACTAAATCTTTTAAATACACCCAACTTGTTATTTCTTTTAATAATGCTTTATTATCTACTATTTGGCTAACTGTGTATGTTCCTTGCTTAACCCAATCTGGAATTACTTCCCCTGTTGCATAATTATTTCCTATAACTTTTACTTTAGATCCTACTACTATATTTGAAACTGGATATATTTTAACTCCACTACTATTAAATACACTATACCCAGGATTTGCATCTGCGCAATCTTTTGCATTTTGCAAGTTACTAAATGCTCCTATTTGTGATGATGAATCTTCCCATGTTTTTCTAACCCTATATAATTCAGTTGTTGGTGGATTTAATATATCTAGTTCATCTTGAATCATATTTAAGAATCTTTGCCATCCCATATCTAATGTTCTATGAGGACAATATTTTCCGCTGAAGTCTTGATGTTTTCTAATTTGAGCTATACCCCATCCATATTGTTTTAATAGTGCTGCAACTTCCTTTGCTGCTCTTTTTTCAGCATTTATAAATTTAGTTCCACCTGATTTTGAATAACAAATTTCAACAGATATATAATTTCTGTTTCCATCTCCAGTTGAGCCATCTCCTGCATGCCAAGCATTACGATTAAAAGGTATTCCTTGAATAGCTTCCACATCATCTATTGCAATGTGGAAAGATACACTGTTAGTATTTGATTGCATATAAGATATTTCATTTGATGCAGTTGCATCATTTGCAGTGTTATGAATGCATATCCCCTTTGGTGTCATAGAATATGGACACTTTATACTGTATTTGTCTGATGATATAAGTCTTTGTACTAAAGCCATTTTAAATCCTCTCCTTTTTAATTTAATTTTTATTTTTGAAGCTAGCTTCCTACATCTATTACATATGCACTTTAAAAATTTTTAAAAATTTCCTTAAATTATTTTGTAAGTATTTTTTAACTTAATAGATATAGACTTTATGCTATAATATAAATTAATTTTATAGATTAAAATGAGGTGTTTATTTATGAGCTTGAGAGTTCAAGATAATTGTTTAAATGTAAATTGGAATGATGTAGTTAAAATATTAAAAACTGTTGGTATGTCTTATTCTGATAATGAGACTCACAGAATTTCCTTTGAAAACAGTCATACTGTTATATTTGTTTTTGATAATGATACTTTAATAGGATTTGGAAGAGCTATTTCAGATGGTATTAGACAAGCAGCTATTTATGACTTAGCAATAATTCCAGAATACCAAGGTAAGGGAGTTGGAAGATTAATTTTAAATAATATAACTAAAAGACTTCCTAACTGTAACTTCATTTTATATGCTGCAAAAGGGAAGGAGCCTTTCTATGAAAAATTGGGATTCGGGCATTTAAAAACAGGTATGGGATTGTTTATTGATATGGAAAGAATGAGAAATAAAGGATTAATAGAATAATATAAAAAAGTTCCAATACAAAACTACTTTTGTATTGGAACTTTTTAATGAATATAATTTTTATTTATTATCCAAATATATTTATAAATAAAGTAATTACAGCCGAATTTATGAAATCAATGAATAAACCACCTACAATTGGTACTACAAAATATGGGGTTTCACTAAATCCATATTTATCAGTTAATGCATCCATATTAGCTATTGCATTGGCTGTTGATCCCATTCCAAATCCACAAGCAGCTGATGCAAAAACTGCTGCATCATAATTTCTTCCCATAACTCTAAACATAACTATATAAGCAAAAATCCCCATAAGGATTGTTTGAGAAACAAGCATAACTATCATCGGAATTGCTAGATCAAATAACTCCCATAGCTTTAATCCCATTAATGCTAATGAAAGATAGAAAGAAAGACTAATTCCTCCTATAGTTTCTATTTCCTTGTCTTCAAGTTCAAATTTCTTAAAATCTAGTATGTTTTTTATAACTGCTGCTACAAGCATTGCTCCTATATATGATGGAAACGTTAATCCTAGACTTTGAATATATTTGGTTATAATTGAACCTAACCCCATGGCTATAAATATCCATGATGATGCCTTCATAAGTCTATTATATGATAGAACTGCAGTTTCATCATGATGAAAGTCACTTAAAGGAATATCTTTATCATGATATTCTTTAGATGTTTTAATATTATTTTTCTCTATTAAGGTTTTCGCAATAAAGCCACCTAAAATACTTCCCATCACTAATCCAAATGTTGCTGATGCAAAAGATACTGTAGTAGCCCCACTAACACCAAGATTCTCTAAAAGTGGTCCAAAAGAACCTGATGTTCCATGCCCTCCAACTAAAGGAATTGATCCTGTAGCTAGACCTAATAATGGATTAATATTAAATATTGATGCTAATGAAACACCAACTATATCTTGTAAAATTACAATTATAACTGAAAGCGTCAAAAAAATTGCTACTTTTACTCCTCCATTTTTTAATATTCTTAGGCTAGCTGTGTAACCTATACTTGTAAAAAATGCAGTCATAAAAACATTTTGTAATGTAGTATCTAAACTTATTGATGCTACATTTGTTAATTTTAAAATAAGTGCAATTATCGAAAAAATCATACCTCCAATTACTGCAGACGGTATACAGTATTTTTCTAGAAATCTTATCTTTTTTCGTAAGTATCCTCCAAAGTAAAATACAACTGTTGCTAATGCCATTGTTTGAAATATATCTAGTTTAAATTCCATGTATTCACTCCACCTCTCTAATATATAAGTAACATATATATTTGTTCTTCTTAAGTTAAAGTATATTTAATAAAATGAAATCGTATAAAAAAATAATTTAAAATAAAAAAGAGATGCTAAAACATCCCAAATTATTATAAGATTCCATTATATACTATCTCTTAACTAATAAAAAAAGATAGAATTAAATATAGTAAGTCATATTATAAATTAAAATAAATTACTTTTCAATAAAAATTACTCATTTCTATTATGTAATTTAATCTGCTCTGTAACACTTTTGATATAATTAACATATTATAGACTATGTGTATTATAAAAATAAATCTTAGTGGAGATGAATTTGCTATGACATGTAATTCAAATAATAGATTCTATAATGATTACACTGATTATGATAATGAATATTATGATGATAATAATTATAATAAGAAAAATAATCATGAAAATGATTATTTTGATAGATGTTATAAAGAACAAGAAAGCAATAAGCATGATAGATGCTGCAAAAATAATGATGACTATGATAAACACGATTGCAAACACCATGATAAATGTTGCAAAAAACAAGAAAATAATCACGACAATAAATGTAATAACAAGAAGCCTGCTTCTTGCTATATATGCTGTATATGTTGTAAAAAAGTTCATGATGATAAGTGCGACAAGAAATCTAATAAGTATGACTATGAAGATTACTTTAATTGGTGTAAATACAATCACGAAAACTCTAGAGAATGCAAATAAATTAGTTATTTTATAACTATGTAATTAAAAATTTATAGACTGTATTTAAATTACTTTATTATAAAATAATTTA
>NZ_ASRV01000015.1 GCF_000401215.1 Clostridium sartagoforme AAU1
CTATACGTAATTATTACTCTTATATTATCTATATATTTTTATTTAAATTATATAATTTTTTTAAGATGTCACTATTCTTCATCTTGTAATGCATCATATCCATGTTCATTAGTACGAATTTTAATTACGTCTTCTACATCATATATAAATATCTTTCCATCACCAATATTACCTGTATAAAGTACCTTTTTAACTGTGTCAACTAAAGTTTCAATTGGAATCTTACATATTACAACATCTACTTTAACTTTAGGAAGTAATCTTGTATCCATAGGAACTCCTCTAAAGAAGGTTGGATTTCCTTTTTGCATACCATGTCCAAGAACATTTGTAACTGTAAGACCAGTTACTCCAAGATTTCCAAGAGCATCTTGTAATGCAGATAATTTGTTTTGGTTTGTTATTATAGTAACCTTTGTCATCTTATCACCTGAATGTTCTTTATGAACTACAGGAACTGCGACATTTGCTGGAACAGTATCTTTAGAATTATCTGTAACCTCTATATTTATATCTTCAATACTATTTATATATCCATTTCCACTTGCAACTAAAGCAAAATCTGGATAAGCTATATTTCCATGTTCACCAATATCAAGACCTGCTATTTCTTCTTCAGCAGATACACGAATTCCTATTGTCTTTTTTATTAAATACCAAACAAGTAGAGATGAAGCAAATACGAAGGCACCTACAGCAACTATTCCTATAATTTGAGCCCATAACAACTGGAATCCACCACCATAAAATAAACCATTTTGAGTAGATAGGCTTGTAATTCCTTCCTTTGCAAATAGACCAACACAGATTGTCCCAAAAACACCACAAGCTAGATGGACTGCTGTTGCCCCAACAGGATCATCAACCTTTATCTTATCAAAAAACATTACTGCATATACAACTAATATTCCTGCAATAGCACCAATTAATAAAGAAGCTTCAATACTAACATAGGCACAACTTCCTGTAATTGCTACTAAACCTGCAAGACATCCATTGATAGTCATTCCTAAATCAGGCTTTCCTATTATAATCCAAGCAGTGGCAGTAGATGTTAATATAGCTGCAATAGCTGCAGTATTAGTTGTCATTAATATATGCATTACATCATCTGGATTTTGAAAGCTCATAGTAGATCCTGGATTAAATCCAAACCAACCAAGCCAAAGTATAAATAAACCTATAACTGCTAAAGACATATTATGACCTGGAATTGCTTTTATCTTGCCATCTTTGCTGTATTTTCCAATACGTGGTCCAAGGATTAATGCACCAGCAAGTGCCGCCCAACCTCCAACTGAATGAACTACAGTATCACCTGCAAAATCCATAAATCCAATATTTGCAAGCCAACCGCCGCCCCATATCCAGTGACCTACTATTGGATAAATTATTAGAGTTAATACAAACGAGAAAATAATAAATGATAAATATTTTACACGTTCTGCTACAGCACCAGAAACTATAGTTGCTGCAGTTCCACAGAAAACTAATTGAAAGAAAAATTTGCCCCAAAAGGGAACATTTGATGTTAATGTGTCATTATAGAAAGATAAGTCCGCATTTCCTAAAATAAACAAATTTTCTGTTCCTATAAATGGATTATCTCCCCCAAACATTATCCCCCAACCAAGCAGCATAAATCCTAAGGATGAAACTGCAAATACAATAAAGTTTTTTGATAAGATATTAACTGTGTTCTTTGATCTTGCAAATCCTGCTTCAACAGCTGCAAAACCTAAATTCATAAAAAATACTAAAATACCTGCAAGAAATACCCAAATAGTATCAATTATCATTGTAGTCTCCATAATATATTCCCCCTTTTCTAAATAAAAAGAGAGCAGAGACGTTCTTTTTTAAGAACGTCTCTGCTCTCTTTTTTTTAATATCGTTATGATATCATATCAAATAATGCTTGTCAATATTTAACTTTTAAATTTTATTTTTATTTACTACTTATAGCTAATTATTTATTTCTAAGATTTACTTTAAGAACCTAATCTAACTATTTTTATATTAAATCTTTTCCTACTATCTATTTTTATGCGTAACTGGAACTTGTATTTTGTATTTAAGGGATTTATTTCGTTTTTTATTATATGGGGTATATAATATAACTTCACAAAGATATTCACCGGCTATTTCATAACCTGATTTTTCAATTTCAGAATATATTTGTTTTGCATATTGATATTCTTGTATTGTATCATCTGAATAAATTGTTATGTACATATTTTCAGGTAAAACTCTCTGAGATTTACTTGTTGGATAATCTTCATCTACAAATATAAATACTTTGTTTGATTTTAGTTTTTGTTCTATGAAATCATCCCTTTCAATAAGCGTTCCTGCATTAAAAAAGTATGAAAGGGGTAATCCATTTTTAATCATATAACTTTTAAATTCTCTTAGCATTTCCTCATATCCTGAATATCCCTTTTCAAAAAAATCAATATCTGAAGTGAAGGTATCTATTTTTCTTTCAGGTAAATACTCATATACTATCTTTCCTATAGGTGGAATAGAATTTAGACGACTTAGATTTGATGTAAACCTCCTTATAGTACATAAACTTCTTGTAAGCTGCTTAATTTCTTTGCTTAGCTTTTTATCTTGCTCCATAAGAGACTTATAAAGATCTTCTTGTGATGATTGTGTAAGCTGTTTATGAATTTGTTCTAAGGTCATTCCACATATCTTCATTGTATGAATTAAGTCTAATTCATCACTTTGAGCTATATGGTAATAGCGATAACCATTTTGTGGGTCTTGATACTCTGGCTTTAGCAATCCCTTTTTATCATAAAGACGTAGTGTTTGAGTTGATACATGGTTCAATTCTGCCATTTGTCCTATTGTTAAATAATTCTCACTCATATATACACTCCTACCTTATACTATAGTATAATCTTTCCAAATTAATATACTTATATTATAAAACATAAAGAATTAAATCATCAAGCTATTAACTCTTATATATATGTTAATTTCTAGAATGTAAAAAATTTAACAATTTATTTGACTTTATACTTACTATAAGCTTTATAATGAAATCAGAAAATTCAATTTTTTAATATTAGGAGGTAACTTTAATGGAAAATAAAGTCAAAGTAGTACAATATGGCTGTGGAAAAATGAGTTTATATCTTATGAGGTACGTATTAGAACATGGTGGAGAGCTTGTTGGTGCCTTAGATTTAAATCCAAAAGTAATTGGAAAAGATATTGGTGAACTATTGGGTATTAAGCCACTAGGTGTAAAGGTAAGTAGTGTTGAAGAAGCTGATAAATTGTTAAAGGAAACACAACCTGATGTTTGCGTCATCGCTACAAGATCAACTATGGAAGATTTAAAACCTGCATTTACAGTTTGTGCTGAAAATGGTGTAAATGCCATCAGTACCTGCGAAGAAGCCTTATATCCTTGGAACTCATCTTATGATATTACAAAAGAATTAGATGAACTTGCAAAGAAAAACGGTTGTACATTATGTGGAAGTGGATATCCTGATATGTATTGGGGAAGCTTGATTACAACTTTAGCAGGATCAATGCATAAAATCACTAAAATAAGAGGCGTTAGTAGTTATAATGTAGAGGATTATGGAATTGCTCTTGCAGAAGGTCATGGAGCTGGTCTTTCTATTGAAAAGTTTGAAAAAGAAATTGGTAACTATAATGGATTGAATCATGAAGAAACTGCACAAGCAATTAAGGATGGTAAAGTTGTTCCTTCTTATATGTGGAACCAAAATGGATGGTTATGTAGTCAGTTAGGCTTAACTATAAAATCACAAACTCAAAAATGTATTCCTATGACACATAAAGAAGACTTGTATTCTTCAACATTAAATATGACTGTTAAAGCTGGAGATGCAACTGGAATGTCAGCTATTGTTACAACTGAAACTGAAGAAGGAGTAACTTTAGAAACTCAATGTCAAGGTTATGTTTATGGTCCTGATGATTTTGATAAAAATGATTGGACATTTGAAGGGGAACCTGAAACATCAATTAAAGTTGATAGACCTGCAACGGTTGAATTAACATGTGCTACTCTTGTTAATAGAATTCCTATGTTAATTGATGCTGAAGCTGGATATATTACTACTGAAAAGCTTCCTGTAAATCATTATCTTGTTAAACCAATGCATAAATATGTTAAAAGCAAATAATTAACATAAAAATCCCTAATCATTAGGGATTTTTTTATGGCTCTATATTAAAGTGATATTCTTAACGGTAGCTATAGAAGTGCATATTCAATTATTAACTTTTGATTCATAATAGTTTTAAATTGAGAATATAAAGGCTACGATAAATAGATATGTTTCATAAGCTAAATAGCTACGCAAAGAAGTACTAGGCTCGGAGAACTACTATGCCAAGAGTTTTGGTTAAACTCGCTGCGCTCAGACAAACCAACAACACTAAGGCATAGTAGTTCTTCCTTCACCAAGTACTTCTTAGTTTCTCGCTATATGCTTATTTCACATATTCTCTTTACCTTCGCCAACTTATATTAAGAATTTAAATTAATAATGAATTAAGTTATTGGTAAAAAATAATTGGTGAGGGAAATTTAAAACTTAGATGTATATGTTCCTTGATGAAAATACATTTTCCATTTCCCATCAACACACTTCCATATAGAGCTACGATGTGTATATTTTTTATTTTCATTTGTTTCAGTATGTTTTATGACCTTGTATATTGCCAACAAATAATCATCTGATAATTGTTCTATTTTAAAGTCTATAATTTCCCAATACAACTCTTCATCATTTGGTTCTTGAAACACATCCCCATTTTTATAATGATATTCTTTTCCATTACTACAAAATTCGAAAAAATCATCTGCTAATAAATTATTTAATTTTTGTGCTGATTTTCTTACTTCTGATTTTACTAAATCATTTTCTAATTTGAATATATGCTTTTTAATACAATCCACTTTCATCACCCTCGCATTACCTATGTTCAAGATTATGGATATTAGTAATTTCCACATAGGTATTCTCCTTTTCAAATCTCTATTTAACATTTTCAGCATTTAATTATCTGATAATTTACAATTTGCTATTTAGTTCGAATTTAAATACAATTGTCTAATAATTCATATTCTTATTATATAATAATTTGTTATATAATACCAGAATAAAGATAATAAAAATTACGGATTTAGTTTTATTCAATATTATTCGTATAGTACAAGTTCTTTATGTCATTGACTTTTCCCTTAGGATAAGGTGTAAGATAAGGATATAAAGATTTAACGAACTGAAAGGAGAATACTATATGTTATCCATTGGAGACTTTTCAAATATATGTAAAGTATCAACAAAAACCCTTCGTTATTATGCTGAAATAGGATTAATACTTCCTGAAGAAATTAATCCTGAAAATGGTTATAGATATTATTCTATTAATCAATTACAAACTATGTTATTAATTAAGCGTTTAAAAGCATATAATTTTTCTTTAGAGGAAATTAAAACAATCCTTCAATCAGAAGATTTAGAAGAAGAAAAACTTTATTTATCTCTTATTAATAAGAAAAAAGAAATTGAAAAACAAGTTAAAGAATTTAAAAATACATTAAATCAATTAAATACTGATATCTCAAATTTAAAAGAGGGAAAATCAATTATGTCATATCTAAAAGATATTGATATTAATCTTGTAGAAGTACCAAAAATGAATCTTTTATATATTAGAAAAATGGTTCAGGAGACTGAATTTCCTGAGGAATATAATAATTGTTTTTGTAAATTATTAAATAAAATTCAAGAGTATAAATTAACCATAGTAAATCCGCCAATGGTACTCTTTCACAGCTCTGAATATAGCCCATTTGGCTTAGACACTGAATTTGCTATCCCAATAAAAGAGTATTTTAAGGGCACAAGAGATTTTAACCCAGGTTTATGCATAAAAACAGTTGTATATGGTCCTTATTCTGATCTATCCTCTGTTTATGCTAAGCAAATTCAATGGGCAGAAAAAGAAGGCTATGAATGCGTAAGTGCACTTTTTGAAGTATATGTAAATGATCCTACTGAAGTTAAAAATGAAAGCGAATTAATAACTGAAGTTTATTATCCTATTAAAAAGAAGATTCAATTTTAAAGGAGAGAGTTATATGAATGAAGAAAAAATATTAGAGTTAGAAAAAATAATAAATAAGGACTATAAGAACATTGCAGGGCTGATTGTATTAAAGGATGGTAAGACTCTATATGAAAATTACTTCAATGGTTGTACTGCTAATAGCAAACTTCATATTTATTCAGTAACAAAGAGCATTATTTCTATATTGATTGGAATTGCGATAGATAAAGGTCACATAAAAAGCGTAGATACCAAGGTATTAGATTTTTTCCCAGATTATATAGTTAAAAAAAGAGAAAAAGTAATACAAAAGATTACTCTTAAGGATTTACTTACAATGACAGCTCCATATAAATATAGGTTTAATCCTTATATTAAGTATTTTACCAGTGATGATTTTGTAAAATTCAGCCTTGATTTATTAGGTGGAAAAGATGATATTGGTAAGTTTAGATATGCTCCACTTATAGGTCCAGATATTTTCTCTGGCATTCTTGTAAAAGCAACTGGTAAACCTCTTCTTGATTTTGCAAAAGAAAATTTATTTGAACCACTAGGAATTACAGTTGCTGATAACATAACTTTTAATAGTAAAGAAGAGCAACTAGATTTTAATAAATCTACAAATATTAGTGGTTGGGTTTCTGATTCTAAGGGCATAAACACAGGGGGATGGGGACTTACTTTATCTGCTACTGATATGGCAAAAATAGGTCAATTATACTTAAATGATGGAATATGGAATGGAAAACAAATTGTATCAAAAACTTGGATAGAGGAAAGTACAAAGGAACATAGTAGATGGGACAAACTTAATATTCCATATGGATACTTATGGTGGATTAGTGAGGATAATGATCTTGGATATTCAGCTATGGGTGATGGAGGAAATACTATCTTTGTTAATAAAGATAAAAAATGGTAATTTCCATTGCTTCTCTCTTCATACCTCGTGCTAAGGATAGAATTGAATTTATTAAAAAATATATTAATCCAATTTTTGAGGATCTTGTATAGCTAAATAAATTCTATTCTTTACACCTTATTATTCAAAGTGATTTTACTAACTACTTTTCTGTGATAAAATTTATAAATGATTATATAAAACAAGCCTACTTTACAAGTTATTAATTAAAATAACATTGTAAAATAGGCTTTTAAATTTGAAATTATATTTTATTCAAGTTCTATAGTTGCTGGCGGTTTTCCTGTGCAATCGTATAATACACGGTTAACCCCTTTAACTTCATTTACAATTCTAGTTGTTACTTTTCCAAGTACTTCCCATGGAAGGTCAGCTGATTCTGCTGTCATGAAATTTCATCACTTTAAATATAACTCCATTCTCTAAAAAAATTGTTTAATTTGGTATATAAGTTTTGATTTATAGATAATAACTCCCCACCAAATTTTATTGTCAATAAATTACAATTTCTAATATATAAAAATGCTAAATAATCAAGTCACTAATACTATCTACTATTTTTTTCTATTTTGGGTAAAAAATCCTTTATATCTCCCTTTATCTGAAGGAAAATTAATAAGAAACCCATAAGCGCACTTAATAGACTTATTCCTACGTTCAACTTAAAATAATCTGCTATTTGAGTAATACCAAATAGTATCTTAAAATTACTAGGTTTTAACGTAGATCCATGTTGGAGCATTCCAATTTCTACTACCATAATTTGAGAAATTATTACTGAAATAAATGTACATAAAGTGATAATCCATTTTGTTCCTCTTCCTAATTTCCCTTTAAACATATAATAAGCTTTTAATAATCCAAAGCTTAATAATGTTGAGAAGATCATACCCACAATATTACCAAAATATACTTGGGCTAAACTCAGTGGTATAGAAATTATACCACCACCTATTAATGCACCAATAAATCCCCTAAAATAGTTTTTATTTTCTGTATCATATTCCTTTATTGCTTCATCTAGGACATCAAGCTGATCCGTATAACATTTATTATGTGCTAAATACATTATCTTATCAATATATATAATTTGATGAGCATCATTTTTACCACAGAATATACAACATTCATTTCCTTTAATCTCATTAGTTTCTAGGAAACTAATCAATTTAGATACTAAATTATTCATTATTTCAATTTTAGTACTTCTAAAAACTTCTTTAAATTTTATAACTAACACATCATTTTCAAATATAAATTCATTAATTTTTAATTCTCTCCTATTATTATACAAATAATTCAATACTTGGCTCTTACGCTCTTCACTAATTGATGGTAATGGACAAATAAAAATTTTCACTCCTTGTCCAGCTATAACAGTAAAAATATATCCATTTTCTTGCCCATAAGCAATGTTCTTTTTTAATTGCCAATTTTTTAAAGATGCAAATTTTTTAAGTCTTAAAACTGTCATTCGGTGCTTCCCCCTAGAGTATTTTATTTATGTTATATTCTACAAATTGACGTTCATTCCTCTTTCCTAATAATATATTCTTCTTGAATAGTAATAAATCTACTGTTCCTACCTTTTTAGCTTCCTCTCCAAATACTCTAATAAATTAATATATAATTAAAAAATCAAAACCCTTATATAAAATTTATACCTATGATAAAATGTTAATAATATGTAACTTTTTAATTTATTATTATTTTAATATAATTATTACCACGCCAAATTTACAAGTATATTTATAGAAGGAGTGAATATATATGAAAGATGATAAAAAATACTTAAATGCTAGTAAGAAACTAAAAGAAAGCTTTGAAAATGTAGTTAAAGGAACTGGCAATTTAGCATCAACTGTAACAAATAAAACAAAAGATATAGTTATTAACTCTAAAGAGTCAGTTACTAAAGTACTAGATTCAAACGGAAACGGAGAAATAGATATTGAAGACTTTATAGTATTAGGATTAAAAACTCCAGGTATTAAAGTTAATAGAGCTGATTTTCTTCAAAAAGAATTTATGAAAAAATATCCTCAAGAAGTTATTGATGAGGCAATAGCTTATACTCCAAACTACGCTAAAATCCCTTCTGAGGAAATTAATAAAATTGCTGATGAAGTAATAAAATTTGAAAGAAATTGTGTATCAGGAATTTCTGCAGCACTTGGAATGCCTGGAGGATTCGCTATGGTTGCTTCCATTCCAGCTGATATAACTCAATATTACGGATATATGCTAAGAGCAGTTCAAAAACTTATGTACTTATATGGATTTCCGGAAATAGATACTACTGAGAAAAATCTTAAATTTGATTCAGAAACTATGAATATTCTAATAATTTGTTTAGGAGTAATGTATGGAGTTCAAGGTACAAATACTGCTTTAAAGTCAATAGCAAAAGCTTTTGCTACTGGTGTTGAGAAGAAATTAATGAAAGCTGCTCTAACAAAAGGTACTATTTATCCTATCGTAAAGAGCGTTTCAAAGTGGTTTGGGGTAAATATTACAAAGCAGGTGTTTGCTGGCTTCTTTAAAAAGGCAATTCCTATTGTTGGTGGTGTAATTGGTGGAGGAATTACTTATGTATCATTTAAACCTTGTTGTGATAAATTGAAAAAATCTTTACAAAATACATTATTAACTAACCCAAATTATAAATCTTCAGAAGAAGATTTAATAATTATAGATGCTGTTGAAGTATAATTATATTAAAATACGATTTCCTTTATAAATATAGATAAAAACTCGAATTTCTAATATAAAATTAGTATTCGAGTTTTTTATTTATATATTATTCAAGTTCTATAGTTGCTGGCGGTTTTCCTGTGCAATCGTATAATACACGGTTAACCCCTTTAACTTCATTTACAATTCTAGTTGTTACTTTTCCAAGTACTTCCCATGGAAGATCTGCTGATTCTGCTGTCATGAAATCACTTGTAGTTACTGCACGAAGAACTACTGCATAGTCATAAGTTCTTTCATCTCCCATTACACCTACTGAACGCATATTAGTAAGTGCTGCAAAGTATTGACCTAGTTCTTTATCAACTCCAGATTTTGCAATTTCTTCTCTGTAAATTGCATCTGCATCTTGAACTATTCTAACTTTCTCAGCTGTTACTTCACCAATTATACGTATTCCAAGACCTGGTCCTGGGAATGGCTGTCTGTAAACTAGCTTTTCAGGTATTCCAAGTTCTAAACCAGCTTTACGTACTTCATCTTTAAATAGTAGTCTTAATGGTTCTATTATCTCTTTAAAATCTACATAGTCTGGAAGTCCTCCAACATTATGATGTGATTTTATAACTGCTGATTTTCCAAGTCCACTTTCAATTACATCTGGATAAATAGTACCTTGAACTAAGAAATCTACAGTTCCGATTTTCTTAGCTTCTTCTTCAAATACTCTAATGAATTCTTCACCAATTATTTTTCTCTTTTCTTCTGGTTCTTCTATTCCTTTTAATTTTTCATAGAATCTTTCTTGAGCGTTTACTCTAATAAAGTTTAAGTCATATTGTCCATTTGGTCCAAATACTTCTTCAACTTCATCTCCTTCATTTTTACGAAGTAAACCATGATCAACAAACACACATGTTAATTGGCTTCCAACTGCCTTTGAAAGTAATACTGCTGCAACTGATGAATCAACACCACCTGATAATGCACATAATACCTTACCATTACCAACCTTTTTACGAACTTCTTCAATTGTTTTTTCAACAAAAGAATCCATCTTCCAATCTCCAGCACATTTACAAACATTATATAAGAAGTTTGAAATCATCTTAGTTCCTTCTTGTGTATGCATAACTTCTGGATGATATTGAACTGCATAAAGATTTTTTTCTTCATTCTCCATAGCAGCCACTGGACATACTGGCGTATTAGCTATTACTTTAAAGCCTTCTGGTGCTTTTTCTATGTAATCTGTATGACTCATCCAACAAATTGTAGATGGTGATACACCTTCAAACAACTTAGAATCTACATTTATGTCTACTTTAGTTTTACCATATTCACTTACTGGTGCAGTTGCAACCTTTCCACCAAGCATATGAGCCATTAATTGAGAACCATAGCATATTCCAAGGATAGGAATTCCAGCTTCAAATAATGATTTTTCACATAAAGGAGAATCTTCTCCATAAACACTATTTGGTCCACCAGTAAATATTATTCCCTTTGGATTCATTTCCTTTATTTCATTAACACTTAAAGTATGTGGGTGAACTTCACAATAAACTCCACATTCTCTAACTCTTCTAGCAATTAATTGATTATATTGACCACCAAAGTCAATAACTAAAACTAACTCTTTATTCATAGGTTACCTCCAACCCAAATTCTATTTATTATCTACTTTATTGTAACACTTATTAATATGAAATGAAAAAATGAAAGAATTAAAAGAATGAAAAAATTATTGTAATTATTCAGCTATGCTGAATAATAAAATATAAAATCTTTATGTATTCATTAACTAAGCTTGCTTAGTTATTTCCTTAATT
>NZ_ASRV01000016.1 GCF_000401215.1 Clostridium sartagoforme AAU1
GTTTTTCATTCTACATTTTACATTCTTCATTACTATAGTAAATAACCCTAGTTATTTACTATAGTTTGGTGCTTCTTTAGTTATATTTACATCATGTGGATGGCTTTCTCTTATTCCTGATGCAGTTTGAACTACGAATTTAGCATTTTCATATAGGCTATCTAAATTAGGTGCTCCTAAATATCCCATTCCTGATCTAATTCCACCTAATAATTGATATATAGTATCTGATAGATATCCTCTATATGCAACTCTTCCTTCAACACCTTCTGGTACAAATTTCTTAGTTCCATTTTGGAAGTATCTATCACTTGATCCCTTTTCCATAGCTCCAAGAGATCCCATACCTCTATATACTTTATATCTTCTTCCTTCATATATTTCTGTTTCTCCTGGTGCTTCATCACAACCTGCAAACATTGAACCCATCATAGCAGCAGATGCTCCAGCAGCTAAAGCTTTAACTATATCTCCTGAATATTTTAAACCACCGTCTGCAATTACTGGAACTCCATATTTTCTTCCTTCTTCAGCACAATCCATAACTGCTGTTAATTGTGGTACACCTACTCCTGCAACTATTCTAGTTGTACAAATTGATCCAGGTCCTATACCAACCTTAACACAATCTGCACCAGCTTCTATTAAATCTCTAGTTGCTTCTGCAGTTGCAATATTACCAGCTATTATTTGAAGCTCTGGATACTTAGCTTTTATAGTTCTAACTGCATCCATAACTCCCTTTGAATGACCATGAGCAGTATCTAATGTAATAACATCTACATTAGCCTTAACTAAGGCATCTACTCTTTCCATCATATCCTTAGTAATTCCAACTGATGCTCCACATAATAATCTTCCTTTAGAATCCTTTGCTGCATTTGGATATGCCTTCACTTTTTCTATATCTTTAATAGTTATTAATCCCTTTAAGTTATTATCATCATCTACTAATGGTAACTTTTCTATTTTATGTTTCTTTAATATTTCAAGGGCTTCTTGTAAAGTTGTTCCTTCATGTGATGTAATAAGCGGACTCTTAGTCATAACTTCTGAAATTGGTCTATCAAAATCTGTTTCAAAAACTATGTCTCTATTAGTTATTATTCCAACTAGCTTAGTTCCTTTTGTTATAGGCACACCTGAAATTCTATATTGAGCCATAAGTTCTTGAGCATCTCTTATTATATGATCTTCTGATAAGAATATTGGATCTGTAATAACTCCATTTTCTTGTCTCTTAACTTTGTCAACTTCTTTTGCTTGTTCTGCTATAGTCATGTTTTTGTGAATAATTCCGATTCCACCTTCTCTAGCCATAGCAATTGCCATTTTTGATTCTGTTACTGTATCCATACTTGCACTCATTAAAGGAATATTTAATGTTATTTTCTTTGTTAATTTAGTTTTTAAGCTAACTTCATTAGGTAAAACCTCAGATTTATTTGGTACTAGTAATACGTCATCAAAAGTATAAGCAGTTTTAATAATTGTTGCCATAGTTTTTCCCCCTAAAATAAATTTTTTCTTTCATTTTTAAAGTAATATGAAATATTTTATTCTTTTAAATTTCTATTTTTATGTACAAAAAAAGACATACTAATCTTCTAAGTGAAGTTAATATGCCTAAAAATCTATATAACAAATATAGATTTAGTATATCAAAATCACTCATAGTCGGAAATTTAAGGTTTCCGGTAGATACTCTCTGCCATATTCAGAGGATATACGAGTAAACTTTCTGTTCTTTTTCTAAATTTATAGATATTATATATCTCTACTATGTTATTGTCAACAAGTTTGCAATTTACATTTCAATTATTTTATTTGTTGGATATTATATTATCATATTCTTCTTAAAATATTAATTAAAATATAAATGTTAAAAAAGGATCACATCTAGCGACCCTCTTAAAACTTATTTATATATAACTTTTAGAATAAATCTGGTAAGCTTGGACTTCCATCTGTTGTATTCGGAGTAACTGTAATAACATCCTTTGAAATATTACTAAACTTAATTTCATTTTTTAATACTTGTGCACTTCCAAGTCCTTCTTTAACTCTTCCTTGATATACAACTAATATATCTGTATCTGATAGTTGATTATTTTCTTTAACATTATTAATAGTAATTTTAAATTTATTACCTACATTACTTTCTATAGTCCTTGCTATTTCTATTAATGTATTATCGCCTGAAGAGTCCTTTAAAACCTTGTATACTTTAATGTTGTTAGTATTAACAGTATTAAAATTACTATCTATATTTAGGTCAAAAGTAATACTACTTCCCCCTATAGTAAATTCAGCTCCAAAGGTTGCTGTTGATCCTTGAGCTATTTCAATAGCTTTATTATCATTCTCTTGAATGTTAACATCTTTATCTATAATTCCATTGTATAGTCCATGAATAAGATTTTTCACTTCTTCTTTTACTGTAAATGTTGGCGTTAACACATTTACACTTACATTATTGTTAATTATGCTTTTATATATCATTTTATTATCTGATGTTGTTCCAAAATTATAGATTCCTGGCTTAAGATTATTAGCTTTTAATTTAATTTCTATTGTCTTCTCAGCTGCACTATAATTATTATTTTCATTTAAACTATATACTATAGTTGGAACTTCTATTATTCCTATATTTTCTTTACCACTCTCTTTAGATCTAACAATTCCAGAGACAGGTTCAAAGTTATTCCCTATATTTAGATTTATAGTTGGTTTAAATTCATAAGGCTTGGCTGCTGAATAAGATACTAACTTATCTCTCACTAAATCCATCATATTATTATTTACTCCATTTTGAGTTGTATTATTGTAAAATATAGTAGTATCATCTTCTCCTAAATCAGTATGAATTTTATATAAATTGCTGTCTTTATTCTGATCTTCTAAATTTAAAGTAACTATATTATAATTAGCTGATTTAATATTATTAATAAGTTGTTCATACTCACTTTTATTATTATTCTTATGATAATTTACATCTTTATTAGATATTATTATTAAATTTTTACTTGCATCAGCTCTTGAATTTTTACTTAACTCAGTGTGAGCTTTCTCTAAGCCTTCATATATCGCCTTAGAATTAGATGCAGTATAATTTCCATTTTCTAGAACACTTATTTTAGATTGAATTGCCCCGTGATAATCTGTTGCATTAAGAAAATCTTTCAAAGAAAAAATAGTGCTTTCTCCCTTATTATTAAATAAAATTAATGAATATCTTACTTTATCATTATTCGGGAATTTACTAATTAGTTTATTCCATATTGCATTTTTTATATCTGTAAAAGTATTAGAATCTTTAAATCCATATTCTGAAACAATTACTATATCCATTTTTCCACTATTCTCTGAATTATTGTATACAAAATCCTCTGGAATTATTTTATACGTAAGAGTTATTTCTTCATCTTTTTTAATCTCTTGTATATATTCACCAAGCTTGGCTGTAATAATAGGTAATTCATTTGATATTATATCTACCTTTACATCTACATTTGAGTTTACAGTCAGCTTTTCATTTTCAAATAGAAAATTAATATCTATACTATCCAATATAGATTGCGAGGTCCCAACTTGGGTTCCCTTTACTATAAAACTAAAACTTACAGGTTCTGCATGATATCTAACTTTTCCTGTTATTTTATCTTCAGATGTCTTATTATAAATTATATTTCCAACTTTAACTTCATTTCCCCTATATTGAGATTAAATGATTGATTAAGATCTATATTTAAAGAAACTTCTTTAAGTTCATAACTATTCTTTATATCATCAGCTATTTCATTAAATATTTCTGTTATTGATCCATCACTTTTTGAAAAAAATCCATTTTTCTCATTTATATCAGTATTCTCTGATATATTTCTCATAGATTGATGTATTTGTTTTAGATATTTTGTTCCATTATTATCTAACCCATATCCAATTGAATAAGCATTATATTGTTTAGCAGCTATATGATCCTTTGCAAAATTCTTTGTGTAATTCATTGTAGTACTATTAGTTGAACTACCGCTTCCATATCTAGTTGGGGTACTATCATCCAATTTATCATACTTAGAATAATATGTTGGATTTCCATCAGTCATTAAAACTATAGTCTTATTAACACTTTCACTATCATTATTTAATAAGTATGCAGCTTTCCTTAATCCTTCTCTTGTATTTGTACCACCATTAGCACTTAATTTATTTATGGTAGTAATTAGAGATGAATCATTGGCAGCTATTAAATTTGATACTATAGTAGCATCTGATGCATATTTTATTATACCTATTTTTAAGTTAGGAACATCTTTCATTTTCTCAACAAAAGATTTTGCTGCCTCTTTTAAATTCTTAATTTTATTTCCACTCATACTTCCAGAAGTATCTAATACTAAAACTATCTCTTTTGCTTGTGCTATTGTTTCAAAATCTTCAGGTACTAGTTTTCCTGATACTAATATATCTTCCCCAACCTTTACAGGATTTGGTGTAGCCTTTAAATCAGTAATTGTAAAACTAGGTTTTGAAGCTATATTATTTGCTTTTGCATTTAAACTTTTAAGGGATATTAAAGATACTATAACAAATAAGAGTGTTATAATACTTATTATCTTAACCTTCCTTTTTCTAATCATTTTATCCCCTCACCTTAACTCTTATTTCTAAACTTAACTATTACACTTAAAGGAATAGTAACATCTGAATATCCTTTTTCCTTATTTAAAACTAAAGAAATTTCTAGGCCTGTAGTTTCATTAAAATTACCATTGGGATTCATTCTATAATCTAATGGCCTAACCTTAAATTCTGTAACATTTTTTGATAAATCCCTTGGAAGTCTTAAAGTTGTATCTGAAATTACTGTGCCAAACTCATTTACCTTATTTAAGGTTAATGTTTTATTTTCACCATTATATACAAATGAAAAATATTCTACTCCTATTTTAAATGTTACTTCAGTTACATCTAACTTCCCATCTTCAGGTAAACCTTCATAATTATATTTATTAGAATCTGTTATTTGGATATTATTTATTTCACTTATACCTTCAGCTTGTGTACCATATAGTAATAACTCTTGTTGAATTCCTTCTGCTTCTAATTGAAGGTCAGAATTAATTTCTATTCTAGACAAGGTTTTACTATTGCTTAAGAAGAAGGTGTAGATTACCCCAAGAACTATAACTGTTAAGCTTAATGTAATTATAAGTTCTAATAAGGTAAAACCCTTTCTCTTATTTTTCATAATTCCACCTCTTCTATTTAAGAATTTTCCACAATGATTTTTTAAGGAACTTATCAACACTATATATCTCTGAAGCTGAAGTAACTTTTATTTCTTCTCTATTAGCTTTTGATTTTACAAATACATCCTTTAATAACTCATTATTTAAAGCTAAAATACTTCTTACAACCTGTGGATCATAAGTTATAGTTTTATTTCCTTCACCTTTTAAAATTATATCTCCTGTGGTAATTATATTTCCCATGAAATTAAACTCACCATCTATAGTTATATCTCCATTAGTTATAATTAGACCCTTCTTTATAATTTGTCCATTATATTTGTTCTCCTTTATTTCAATACTGGAATTATTTGTTAATATAACCGCTCCATTTTCATTTATTATATTAGTATCTTTAATTTTATCAAAGGCAATTTGATTTCTAACAGTTCTCTCTACTTCTTGTCCATCATATAAATTTTCATATCCTGTATCATCACCCATTGCAAATACATTTCTTGCAAATTCATTTCTTGTATTAATTATTTCTTTTTTATCATCAACACTAAAAATAGTAGCTCCTTGTACCTTATTATTCTTAATGGTTGCACCTGCAGATTTAACCTCTCCTTTAAGCTGCACCCCACCATCATTAAATGAATATTTACCTTCTGTTTTTGAATCATTATAATATTCTGCAAAATATTCAGCCTTCTTACTAGCATTACTTTCTCCATCTTTACTTTCTAACAATTGTAATGGCGAATAGTATCTTAAAGTAACATTAGTTTTTCCATCCAAAATATCATCAACGTCAGTATAAGCTAAATAATTTCCCTTTACAGCTACTGATTCTCCTGTTTGATATTTCTTACCATCATCACCTATTGTATTTAAATAAGCAACTCCCATAATATAAGAAAGTCCTTCTACTTTTAGCGTAGAATTACTATTTAGGCTATTTACAATAATACTACTGGAATTTAAAGCTTGTTTAGCTGTTTCTATTTCTGTTGTCTTTTCATTAATTCCATAAAAATTATTTTTGATTAATACATTGCTATTTTGTGCATTTAAAGCTAAATCATTATTTACAATAACATTATTTTCAAAGGTTACATTATTTGATTTTGAAGCATCTGAATTTATAGATTTTCCTACATAAATATTTTTAGCAAATACATCTCCAGTTATTGTGCTTTGTGCATTATTATTTAAATGATAGGTATTTGCTGTGTATATATCTCCATTAATATTAAAGCTTGTATTATCTAATTTTATGCCCCCTATATATTTATCAAAAGCATACTCTGGGTTTTCCCCTAAATTATTATTTCCCTGTATCCATATGTCTCCACTAATATTTGTATTTCCACCTGTAACATTCATATTTCCGTCTGCCGTTATGGCTTTACCATCAAAAACTGGAGATATATTTATTGAAGTTATTTCTGAATTGTACTCTGGAGCAGATACTATATATTCAGTAGAAATAACTTTTTCATTTTTTAATTGTCCTTCAATATTTTGGAAGGTTGATTTTACTCCTAGTATTATATTATTACTATCCCTATCATAATCAGATTTTAGTATTTCAATATTAAAACTTTTTATATTTTCTAATTTTGCTAAGTTAATTGTATCATTATCCTGAATTGATCCTATAACTGCTTTAGATAATATTAAGTATTCTAAAATCTTATCTACTGTTTTAACTGTTCCATCTAAATCTTTAATATTCTGTGGTGCTGATAAATATTTATAAAACCTTTCTTTAAAAACTTTATTTAAGTTTTCCTTGCTTCTATCTTTATCTTCTAATTTAGTAAATTCCTTTTTAACTTCTTTATCTGCGTATTTTATGGCTTCTTGTGAGGTTTTAATTATTATATTTTCAACTACGTCTAATCCTGAATCTGCCTCATAAAGATTTTGAAGCTTTTTACTTTGATTAATTCTCATTTTATAATCATTTGCTGTAACTGCTAATATTGTTGTTCCTGTTGTAAAGATAATTGCCATTACTACAATTACAATTACAAAGGTGGAACCCTTTTTCTTTCTCCTTGCCTTCACCTATTATCACCCCTATAAGCCTATTTTATATTCACATTATTACTTGAAGAACCTTGAAATAAAGTATTATTTTTAGAATCCTTGACTGTAACCTTATAGTTATACATATCTGCTATTGGATTTTCTTGTACTTCATCCTCTTCATATAAAATTACATCACCTTTACTAGATAATAATTTTAGCTTACCTATAGAATTTTTTCCTTTAATTAAACGTATTTCCACTGATTCATCTAAGTTATTTTTCACTTCTATATTAGTAGTTTTTTCATAATTACTATTTAGATTTAAAACAATCTTATTTTTTACTGGAGCTAACTTTATTGCACTAATTATTGGGGTTTTATCATCCTTATTAAATACACTTAGTTCTAAATTACTAGAGTTTTTCTTTAATTCAATTGTTAAATCTCTAGTAACTGGAATTCCATTTAAATTTGGTTCTAATAATATACTATCTATAGTACCAACATTAAAAAACTTAAGACTAAAATCTGAGTCACTATTTTTGTCTAGATTATTAGTATTACTATATTGAAAGCTAATATCTTTTTCTAATTCAACATCAACTCTGTAGCTATCCTCATTTTTTCCTGCAGATTCAGAAGTTCCACCATATATAGTTCTATTAAAACTACCTAAAAATTTCCCTTCTGAATTTTGTGTTATTTTATCTCCATCTAAAAGTTCAAAATCCTTATGGCTTTCATCAAGCTTAATTTCATCATATGCCTTTAATTCTTCTAAAACCTTTTGTCCTATGTAGCTTGCTTTTTGCATATCTTCAGCATCTATATTATTTTTTAAACTAGACATTACTAGAGAAGATAAAGGAATTATTAGTATAGCTAAAAGGGTAACACTAATTATTACCTCAATTAATGTCATCCCTTTTTTTGCTTTAAGTTTATTATTTTTCATTATTGACACCTACTTTTTAGTTACATTTACAGTATAACCTTCACTTGTTACTGTAACTCTAGGATTTGAAGTATCATCATCTTTAACTATTATCTCAACATTTTTCTCTGTATTATTTATTACCTTTAACTTTATACCTGAATTATCAGAAGTTCCTGATCTTTTTTCGCTTAATATTTCGAAAACTATGTCTTTTGATTTTGAAGTAAATTCCTTCCCTTGTGATGAACTATCTTTAGGATAATATGATGATGATGTTTTATATTTATAATATATTTTTCCATCTATCTCATCAAAGGCTATTTCTACTTCTTCTATTTTATCCTTGTCTGAATAAATATAACTTTCTCTTGAGTCATCCTTAGCTTTCCCTATTGTTACTGTAGGCAATTCTGATGTAGATGATCTAATCATCATTACAAAGTCATTAACATCTTTTTCATTGCTTTGCTCTTCTATTGTGGATGCATAAGCTCCACTTGCTACTCCATTACTAAATAGAACTTCCTTTCCATATACATTATTTAATGTCCATATTAAATATTCCATATCTTCATCAGATAATTTAGGAACTGCATGGAATTCTAAGTTCATAACTCCAGATAACTCTTCTTGAGATTTTGATGATATTGATATATTAGTGATTACTACTTTTCTCTCATAATTTTGTACTGAAGCAATAAAACTTTTTAATGCTTCATAATTTCCAGAGAAATTTATTGCAACTTTAAGCTGTTCTGATGTTGCATTATTTTCTGAAGTACCACTTTGAGATTGTTGTTCCCCACCATTTGCGGTTGTTTCATTATTACTATTTGAATTATCAGAAGTACTAGCTCCTCCATTATATTCATCTACTAAAGCCTTTAATGAGCTTTCTGTTTTTTGTATTTCTGGTGATACCATTTTTTCTACTAATGCTACTTCTATAGGGCTAAAAGCAATATTCCCTTTAAGTCCACTATCAGTTAATAGCTTGTCTATTTCTATTATAATCTTTTCTTGCATTATAGTTGGATATAACCTTTTAGATTTATCTAATACAGTTGCTTTTAATATCTTTAAGTTTTCTTCCTTAGAATCTAAATTAGCTATAGCAGCCATTACTTCATTATATCTTTGCTCAACTTGATTTTTTTCTGCTTTTTTATTATTTAACTTTTCAACTTGCTTAACATAAATAAATTGATAATAAACAAAACATATTAATACAGCTAACAGAATTCCTATTAAATACTTTTCTCTCTTACTCACATTCATATTATTCAACATCCTTTAATACACATTTTATATCAAAGGTATATTGCTCATCCCCTGATATTCCACCAATATATACATCTTGTATAATATTTAATTTCTTTAAGTTATGCTCTATTTCTCCTATTGCAACTCTACTTGTTGAAACAGCTTGAATAGAAATTTCTGTATTTGTTATGTTTATGCTATTAAAAGTTACTTCTGTTGGCAAGCTTGAGCTTAATTTATCTAATAAATCTGTTGTTACTACTTCCCTTGTATTTAAAGCACCAACTATTTTACTAAGCTCTGTATCATATTTTGTTAATATATCATCCTTTTTGCTTATATCATCCCATTTAGCAATTTTTTCTTTTATATCTTCTTGCTCTAGCTTTTCATTATAATTTTTTATCTTATTATTAAGTAATAGTATATTTGTACTATTCCAAGCTAATGTACCAACTATAACTACAGATAAAAATCCTGCCATGGAGTAAACATAAATATTTTTATTTTTTTGTTCTTTTTTCTGACCTTGATAAGGTGAGAAAAAGTTCATATCTCTTATCATAAATGTCTCCTCCTATAATCTTATAATAGCACTTATAGCATTTAGATACTGACCAAGGTTTTCATTAATTAAATCCTTAGATGTAAAATCTATATTAGGAATATCTTCTATTTTATCTACAGAAATATTTATTTTATTTTTAACATATATGTCTATATGCTTTAAATTAGAAGTTCCTCCATAAATATAAATCTTATTTATTGTTGTATTTGATTTATTGCTGTAGAATTGAAGTATTCTTTCCAATTCCTCTAATATATCATCAACAGATTTTCTTATAGTTAAGTTTAAAACATCTTCTTCGTTATCTTTCAATAAATCTCCATCTTTTATCTTTAAAGATTCTGTTGATTTTATTGACATATTTAAACTTTGGCTTAAGGCATAATCTATATTATCCCCACCTGATTTTATCATCCTTGTAAAATCTAATTTGCCGTTTTTAAATATTGCCACATTAATAGAGGTAGCTCCCATATCAACAAAAGCAACAGTACCCCCTATGGTTTGTCCATTCTTTGATGTATATTGTGAATAGTTAGCTAATTTATTTATTGAATTATAAGTTACATCTAAAGCATATGGATTTAATTCTAAAGCATTTATTACGTTGTAATAGGTATTAGCCATTCTTTCTGGAAATGAAGTTACATTAATTTTTAACTTTGCTCCTGTATCATCAACAATTTCATCTAAAACTATAAATTGAATTATATAATCATCTAAATTTATAGGTAAATATTGTTGTATTTCATATCTTATAACAGTTTCCATTTCCTCTTCTTGAACTATAGGTATTAAAATATCCCTATTTATTATTGAAGATGAATTAGTTGTAAAAATAACATCCTTGGCTCTTATACTATTTTCCTTTATTAAAAAGCTTAATACGTCTATAATAGCTTGAGCATTTATTATTTTTCCATCAGTAATGCAACCTTCTGGTGTCGGTATTTGAACAACCTTATTTAAGCTTAGCTTGTCTTTTTGATACTTACCTTCAGCAACCTTTATAAAATTAGTTCCTAAATCTATAGATATAACAGACCTAGATTTTTCTTTAAGCCTACCCTTTTTTTCAACCTTATTTACTTCATAAGAAGAGTTTATATCCTCAGACTTATCTTTTTTAAAAAGTTTTCCTATGTCTTTTATATCCATAGAACCTATGTCCTTTAGTTTTGAAAAATCAAACTTTTTATTTTGTTGTGACATGGCTTTCCCCCCTGACTTATAATGCATAATGCGTAATGCACAATGCATAATTAATGTAAAAACTCCTAGGGAGTTTTGAAAATTAAATAATCTCTTATATAAAATACATAAGAAAATAATGAGGTTTCTCTTTTGCTTACGCAAAATCGAAATGAAAAAATGAAAAAATGAAATAATTAAAGAATAAATTCATTTGGAATTTATAAATCTTAATAATTTAATTATGCTAAAATCTCTTTATTTTAGCAAAATGCAGATATTCTCTGCATTTTACTATATAAATTTTTATTTTTTAATTCTCTGCGTATGTTCCTTCTGCAGGTTGTGGATAAACCTGAGCAGGAGTAGTGTCTTCATTTACTGATATTGTTACATTACCTTTATCATCAACGTCTACTAAAAAATTATTTCCTTTTGCAGCAGATGCCTTTGCTGTAGGTACGGTTTGCAAATAATTTGAAACAACAGTTCCTGGATCAGTGGCAGTAGTAGTACTAACAACCTCAAACTCATCACCATTATCAATTTTCCCTTCTCCTATCAAAGCTACTACTGCACTTTGAATATTTTTAGCATTAGCAATATCTGATTTAATATTAGCATTTTCTCTAACTTCTCCAAATTTCGGTAAAGCAATTGCTGCTAGTATAGCTATAATTGCTATAACTATAATAAGTTCAATAAGGGTAAAACCTTTCTTTTTCTTTTTGTTGTTAGTGTTTTTGATCATAATAAATCCTCCTTGAATTTTTTTATTTTATTTTTATATTAATTTTTTTAAATATAAACGTTATTCAGTTCACAGTGCACAGTTCTCAATTCACAGTTTTGATCAGTTCACAGCTTTATTCAGTGCACAGTTGTCAGTGCACAGTTGTCAGTGCACAATTCACAGTTTTACTCAGCTTTTAAATTTATAATTTAAAAGCCTTGTTATCTGTTATCTGACACCTGTTACCTGCCACCTATTCCCTGTTATCTATAAAATAACTAACTGTGCACTGTGCACTGTGCGCTGTGAACTAAAAGAGTGCTTTGCACTTTTTACATCTGAGTGTACATATCAAACATCGGTAGCATTATTGAAATAACAATCCCTCCAATAACTACCCCCATAACTACTATTAGTAATGGTTCTATTAATGAAGTTGTTGTTTGAATAGCTTGTTCAACCTCATCATCATAGAAGTCTGCTGTTTTGTTTAGGATATCATCTAGTGAGCCGGATTCTTCTCCTATTTTTATCATTGAAGATAGCATCTTAGGGAAAATATCATTTTCTCTTATAGGAGTACTCAATCCATCTCCTCTTACAACTCTTTCTCTTATTCTTAAAATTGCATCTTCTGCCACTTTATTTTCTAATACTCCTGCAACAGTTGGCAGTGCTTGCACTAAAGATACTCCTGATGCTAATAAGGTAGATAAAGTTCTTGTAAATCTAGATACTATTATTTTTTTATTTAAATTTCCTATAATAGGAAGTTTTAACTTTAAATTGCTTATAGTTACTACTCCATTTGAACTTTTTTTGTAAATATTAAAAATTATTACCATGATTACTATTGTTAGTATTATGATAATTAAGTTATTGCTTAGAAATTTACTTGTGCCAAGCATAAATCTTGTTATCAAAGGAAGGGTTATACCTTCACCTTCAAACATTTCCACAAAGGTTGGCATTACAAAAGTCATTATAAACATAACTGCCACCACTGCAACTATACTAAGGATAGCTGGATATGTCATTGCTGACTTAACTTTATTGTTAATTTTATTTTCTTTTTCAAAATGTACAGACATTCTAAGCATCATTTCATCAATATTTCCACTGACTTCCCCAGACTCTACCATACTTATTAACAGTTGAGGAAAATGTTTACTGTGCTTAGCCATTGATTCTGATAAAAGCTCACCTTTTTTAACATCATCTTCAATGGTTGATAAAATCTCTCTTAGTTTTTTATTTGGTATTTCCTTTGATAAGATATTTATACAATTAGTAATTGATACCCCTGCATCTAGCATTGTATAAAACTGCCTACAAAACATTGCCAAATCCTTTGTTGTTATTTTTTCAAAGAGCTTAAATTCTATTGGCTTACTTTCAACTATTTCTTCTATTTTTAAAGGATAGTATCCACTTGAAGTTATCATATTTATTACATCATCTTTTGAACTACCTTCGAATTTTCCTTCTATTTTAGTTCCATCATTTTTCATAGCTCTATATTTATAATTTTTCATAACTTCTTATCACCCCTTATATATCCCTTAATAATGTTATAGTTGCAAGTTCTTGTATAGTTGTGGTTCCATTTAGAACTAACTTTTTACACTCCTCTGCAAGTGTTGTCATTCCATGCTTTATGGATATATCCATTAAAACATTAGAATCTCTTGTTTTATTAATTGCATCTCTATGCTCTCTTGTTATTTCCATTATTTCATATACACCTATTCGCCCATTATATCCAGTATTATTACAATGTCCACAACCTTTACCATGATATAATTTTAGAACTTCCTTACTATCAACATTAAATATTGATTTTTCATAATCAGATGCTATGTATTCTTCTTTGCAATTATTACATATTTTTTTTACTAATCTTTGAGCTATGATTCCTGAAATTGAAGTAGCAACTAAATACGGCTCAACTCCCATATCAACTAATCTAGTCATTGAAGATGGTGCATCATTAGTATGTAATGTACTTAGTACTAGATGCCCTGTTATAGCAGCCTTTATAGCTATTTGCGCAGTTTCTTCATCTCTTATTTCTCCAATCATAACTATATCTGGATCTTGTCTTAATATACTTCTAAGTCCACTTGCAAAGGTTAACCCAGCCTTTGTATTTACATTAACTTGATTAATTCCATTTAATGTGTATTCAACAGGATCTTCTATTGTTACTATATTTACATTATTAGAATTAAGTTCACTTAATATAGTATAAAGTGTTGTTGATTTACCACTTCCTGTAGGTCCTGTTACTAATACTATTCCATGAGGACTAGAAATTATATTATTTAATTTTCTAAGATTTTCTTTGCTTAGTCCAAGTCTCTCTTTTCCAACTTTATAACTGTCTCTATTTAAAATTCTAATAACTACTTTTTCACCATTTACAATTGGAAGTACAGATACTCTAAGATCTACATCAGTATTTCCAACCCTTGTTATTATTCTTCCATCCTGTGGTACTCTTTTTTCTGCTATATTTAAGTTTGCTAATATCTTTATTCTTGTTATTAATGGAGCTAAACTTTCTATTCCTAATGTATTGACAGTAGTAAGCTCACCATCAATTCTATATCTTATCCTAATTTCCTTTTCATATGGTTCTATATGTATATCCGATGCTCTCATTTCAACTGAATTTCTAAATAAGTATTCTATCATTTTAACAACTGGAGCATTTTTTACGTCATCAATTTCTTCTACATCTAACGCTATATTTTTTGCTTCTAAAGTTTCCTTTAAAAGTTCTTCTGCTGCTTTATTAACTTCTTCACTGCTATAGTTTATTTTAACAAATTTATCTATATCATTTTTAGGTGCAATGAATGTCTTAACACTTAGTCCTGTAGATATAGAAATATCATCTATTGCAAATATATTTAATGGATCGCCTAATGCAACCATTATTTTATCTTCTTCAAATCCAAATGCAATTAAATTGTATTTATTACAAAGATTTTGAGGTACTATTTTAATTGCTCTTTTATCAAAAACTATATTATTTAAATCTATCTTTTTTATCCCTGTTTGAGCTTCTATTGCATCTATAATATCTTCCTCTGAAACAATTCCACTTTCAATTAGGACTTCTCCCAACTTTTTACCTAAAATCTTTTGAGTTTTTAATGCGCTTTGAAGTTGAAAAGGAGTTATTTTTTCTGCCATTATCAGAATGTCACCAAGTCTTTTCTTTTGAACTATAGCCATAAACTCCCCTCCGTAGTTTAATTTTAATTATACATAAAAAAAATATTCCTTTTTTATCCATGGTCTATCTATTCTAATATTAATATAGCTTTATTGTTTTTTCAATCTGAATATCACTTTTAATTTAATTCACTTTATTAATAAAAAAAGCTTAGATATAACGACAATATTTCTTGTCCATAAAACATACATATAACAGCTCCTATAGCTATATATGGTCCAAAAGCTATTTCTGATTTCTTATCTTTTAATTTAAATAAAAGTATTATAATCCCAACTAGTCCTCCTAGTATTATAGAAATAAAAAGAGTTACTAAAATTCCTTTAATCCCTAAAAAGAGTCCACAAATGCCAGCTATCTCCGCATCTCCTTGCCCCATGCCATTTGTAGCTATAACTATTAGATAAATAATTGCATATCCTATAATTCCACCTAGTAAGTTATTTATAATATTAACTTCTCCAATATATGCTCCTACTACTATATAAATACATCCAATTACAGCCCCTAAAATGGTATTTGAAGTATATATATATTTACTATCTAAATCTATAAAAGAAATAACAATTAATAAAGATGATAATAAACTATAAAATATAAAATTTAAGCTTATTCCAAATTTAATAAATATCAATAAATATATTAATCCATTTAAAAGTTCTATTAACGGATATCTGCATGATATTTTTTCACCACATTTTCTACATCTTCCCCTTAAGAATAAATAACTTAGTATCGGAACTAAGTCATGTGCTTTAAGGTTATAACCACAATTTGTGCAATGTGATGGTGGAAATGATATAGATTCTTCTTTAGGAATTCTATATATACAAACATTTAAAAAACTACCTATACATAACCCTATTATAAATACAAATATCCCCATAAATACCTCCAATAAATTATTTAAAATCTATATTAATATAAATTCTACATTATATGCCCATTTCCTTTTAAAGTTTAAGATTTTTGTAATAAATTGGATATTGTTTCAAAAGGATTAGTTTATGTTTATTCTGTTTTTTAACCACTAAATTGTATTTATTATTCTCTAATTAAAATTCTTATATAGTTCTTAAGAACATTATATTATATTAATTTACTTATACATAGTGGTAATATACACCTTAATAGAACCTAAAAGGAAACAATAAAAATTTAAAGAAAAAAATCTTTAAACTACGTTTGAACAAAGAGTGTTTAACACTAATTCAAATTTCACATAGCAATTATTGATATTTATTCAAGTTTTCCACACTTATTCTACCTTCCCTTGTTACCTGACACTTGTTACCTAACTCAAGCTGTGAACTGTGCCTTGTGCACTGTGAACTAAAAACCTGTCCCCTGCTCCCTAACATCTATTCCTTTTCATTAATTATTCTTAAAAAGTTTCCTTCTTTATCTATTTCAAAATCTGCTGAATCAGTTATTATTTGTTTAGCTTCTTCTATCTTTAAATATTTTATTTTTTCTATTTTTTTTGAATCATCAATATAATTTTTTATTACACTTAAATTCTTATCGCTATTATCTTCCATTGATTTAATTGAATCTGAATCTAAGACTTCAATATTGTCTTTTACCTTTGCAATTTCTACTGCCATTATAAAATCTTGTATTATACTTTTTACTTCTGCCTTTTTTGTATCAACTGAATACTTTTTAAAGTTAGGTATTAATATAGCCATTAATGCTATTATTAATACTATTAATGTGATCATTTCAATTATAGTGAAATTATATTTTTTATATTTCTTTTTTTTCTTATTACTATACTTGGTCATGATATTACCTCTCTAATTTATATTAATACTAACTATATTATACTAATGATTACTACGGATTACTTACTTATTTATTTAATATCTTATATTTCCCTAATAAATTATATCACTACAATCACATAAAAAAATAGAGACTTAGTAAAATCTAAGTCTCTATTTCTATTAATCTTAGTACATTCCGTCCATGCCCATTCCTGGAGCTCCTGGCATTGGTGATTCCTTTTGTGGAATATCAACAACAGCAGCCTCTGTTGTTAAGAATGTTGATGCTACTGATGCAGCATTTTGAAGTGCTGATCTTGTAACCTTAGTTGGATCTACTATACCAGCTTTAATCATATCAGTATAATTTCCATTTAAAGCATCATATCCAACTCCTGCTTCACGTCCCTTAACATGATCTATAATAACTGAACCTTCAACTCCTGCATTTATTGCAATTTGTCTCATTGGCTCTTCTAATGATCTTACAATTATATTAATCCCAACTTGAGTATCCGCTACATCTGAAGTCACCTTAGCTACTTCATTAATTATATTTACATATGCAGCTCCACCACCTGGTACTATACCTTCTTCAACTGCTGCTTTTGTTGCTGCTAAAGCATCTTCAATTCTTAATTTCTTTTCTTTTAATTCTGTTTCTGTTGCTGCACCAACTTTAATTACCGCAACTCCACCTGCAAGTTTTGCTAATCTTTCAGTTAATTTTTCTTTATCAAATTCTGAAGATGTTTCTTCTATTTGAGCTCTTATTTGTGAAACTCTTTCTTTAATAGCTTCGCTATTTCCTTTTCCATTAACTATTGTGGTATTTTCTTTAGTAACTTTAACACTTTCACATTGTCCAAGCATATCTAAAGTTACTTCCTTTATGTCTATACCAAGTTCTTCTGATATTACTGTACCACCTGTTAAAACAGCTATATCTTGAAGCATTTCTTTTCTTCTATCTCCAAAGCCTGGTGCTTTTACAGCTACACATGTGAATGTTCCTCTTAATCTATTAACTACTAATGTAGTCATTGCGTCGCCTTCAACATCTTCAGCTATAATAAGTAATTTTTTACCTTGTTGAACTATTTGTTCAAGTATTGGAAGTAATTCTTGGATATTTGAAATCTTTTTATCTGCTATAAGAATTACTGGGTTATCTAAAACAGCTTCCATTTTTTCTGTATCTGTTACCATGTAAGCTGACACATATCCTCTGTCAAATTGCATACCTTCAACTACATCTAATTCAGTTCCCATTGATTTTGATTCTTCAACAGTTATAACTCCTTCGTTACCTACCTTTTCCATAGCATCTGATATTAACTTACCAACTTCTTCATCTGATGCTGAAATAGCTGCAACTCTAGCTATATCTTCTTTACCATTAACAGGTTTAGAAATCTTTTTAATTTCTTCTACAGCCTTATCAACTGCCATTTTAATACCATTTCTAATTAGTATTGGATTTGCTCCAGCTGTTACATTTTTTAATCCTTCTCTTATGATTGCTTGTGCTAAAAGAGTTGCTGTTGTAGTACCATCCCCTGCAACATCATTAGTTTTTGTTGCAACTTCTTTAACTAATTGTGCTCCCATATTTTCATATGGATCTTCTAACTCTATTTCTCTTGCTATAGAAACACCATCATTTGTAATAAGCGGTGCTCCAAACTTTTTATCTAAAACTACATTTCTTCCTTTTGGTCCTAAAGTAACCTTAACTGTATCTGCTAATGTATCAACACCAATTTGCATTGATCTTCTTGCATCTTCGCTAAATTTAATCATCTTTGCCATAACTTTTTCCTCCCTTATTCAACTATTGCTAAAATATCATCTTGTTTTAAAATAGTGTATTCTTCACCTTTAACTTTAACTTCTGTACCTGCATATTTTGAATAAAGTACTTTATCTCCAACTTTTACTTCCATCTCTACTCTGTTTCCATCTACCATGGCTCCTGGTCCAACTGCTACAACTTTTGCTTCTTGTGGTCTTTCTTTTGCTGTTCCAGTTAGAACTATACCACTTTTAGTTGTTTCTTCTGCTTCTAATTTTTTTATAACTACTCTATCTGCTAGTGGTTTAATATTCATAAAAAATCCCTCCTATTTATATCTATAATTTAATTACCCTTTTATATTAGCACTCACCACCAATAAGTGCTAACAACTTTATGATAATATTTTACTTTATATTTTTCAAATGTTACCTCATATATTATTACCCTATATATAATAATTATTACTCTTTTTCATTAAATATTTCCAATTTCCTCATACTTTTGTTTATTTTCTTCATTTTAAATATAATTCTATTTATAAATCTTATTACCTTAAGTTGTAAATATTTTTATTTATACACACCCCTAGAAATATCCAAAAAATAGGTGCTACCATTATTACGCTTATATTAAAGAAAGCTTGTACTAAATACCCTGTTAAAGTTAAAAATAATACCTTAGATGAGTTATTATTAAAGTTCCTTATTAATTTATGTATCACTAATCCAATTAATATCAAATATGATATTAAATTAAAAATACCATTGCTAACTGCATATTCTAAATATTCATTATGAGACTTGTCAATATATGCTCCATGACTTTCTAAATATCCTTGATACCTATTATGATAATCAAAATCTAGTCTATAACCTAATGTATCAGGGCCCCACCCTATAAATGGGCTATCTATGAATGCCTTCCATGAAATTTTTAATATCTCTATTCTTCCGCTATCTTGAATTTTTGTATTTCCTTTTTCATCTACTGATATAGTATTATTTGCTCTACTAAAAATTTTTCCACCTGAAGATATATTTATTAATAGAAATATTCCACAGAACAATATGAAAATATTACCTGCTCTTTTTATCTTTTTTATATCTTTGAAAATTAAAATAAATCCTATGATTGAATATATTATAAAAGCAAGCCATCCACTACGTGTTAATGTACAAATTAAAGCTGAAAATATTATTACTGAATATATTAAATATTTTCTTCCTCCATTAAATATATAAATAGCCATGCTTATAAATAGAAAAATACATAGGTAAGAAGAAAAAAAGTTTCTATTTCCTATTAACCCAATAGAATCTCCAACTGATATATATCCAAGCATCCAGTATTGTACAGGATCAATATTATAAAACTGTATTACTCCATATGAGGCCATAATGCAAGCAGATATTAGTATTATGTCTAATATTTTTTTGTTTAATATTAAGTATTTAGAAGCTAGTATAAATAATATTATATAAATACAGTAAATTATAAATCCCTCACCTCTAGTGATATTTCCCATAAAAGCTACATACTTTTCCTTTGATAATATACTTGGAATTAACATTGTTAGGAGAAACACTAATGCTATCTTATGCTCAATACTAAATTCTGTTACCTTTAGTTTTATTAACGATAACAGAGAAATTATTCCTACAATATAAAGAAAGATTAATTTTCCTACTACATATCTTGGTGATGATACATTTACAACTATAAAAGGCATAATAATTATTACAGAATATAATATTATGTTTACTAGCCTTTCTGTATCAATTTCCTTTGTGAAAATTCCTTTTATTTTTTCATATATATTTTGCACAATTTACCCCTACCAATAGATTAGTATAAAAAAATTGCGAAGCAATTTATTTAGTTCACAGTGCACAATTCACAGTTCACAATTGCTGAATTATTTCCATAACTGTGAACTGTGCCTTGTTAACTATGTACTAGAAATTTTGCTTCGCAAAGCTCTACTGTCTTTCTAAATTTATATTTTTGTATTCACTAATTTTTTCATTATCTATAACAGCTTTCTTAGTAGCTTGTGAATTTATCTTATTAAATACAGTCTTAGATTTAAATGGAGTCACTAAAGTACCTGCTCCATTTATACAACCTCCATCACACATCATTCCTTCTATGAAGTTACCTGGTAGTCTTCCAATCTTAGCCATAGTCATCATCTTCTTTATTTCTATCCCTCCAGATACCTTTACTGGATTGAAATTTACTTCTATTCCTTGGCTTCTAACGTAATTTTCTATAGCGGCTGTTAATCCTCCATGTGATCCAAAACCTCTTCCATATATTGATGCATCATCCACAACTTCATTTTCACAAGAATCAATATCTATATCAAAAGCGCTAAATAAAGCAAGTAGTTCTTCAAATGTTATAACATAATCTACTGCATCTTTTACTGACTCTCTAACTGCTTCACTCTTTTTAGCAGTACATGGTCCAATAAAGACAACTTTCGCTTCTGGATCATTGTGTTTTATAAATCTCGCTGTTGCTATCATTGGAGATACTGTTCCTGATATATTTTTTACTTCTGATGGGAACATCTTTTCAATATAACTTAAGAATCCTGGACAACAAGAATTGGTCATGTAATTTTGACCTTCTTCTAATCTTTCTAAAAATTCTCCACTTTCATGTACAGTTACTGCATCAGCACCACAAGCTGCTTCTACCATATCTACAAAGCCTAATTTCTTTATTGCATTTTTGATTTGTCCATATGAAACTTTTGCTCCAAATTGTCCTGTTATTGCTGGTGCTACTACTGCATACATTTTTCTCTTTCTTCCAAGTCTTTTTGCTATAGGAACAATTAGACTTTTATCAGAAATAGCTCCAAAAGGACATGCATTCATACAACTTCCACAGTTAACACATGTTTCTTCTTTTATCATAGCTCTTCTATCTTCTATATTTATATCTAATGCACCAGTTGGACATACTCTTTTACATGGTCTCATAACTTCAGCAATAGCATCGTAAGGGCATGCTTTTTTACACATTCCACATTCTCTGCAAAGTTCTTGGTTTATATATGCTCTTCCTGCAACATAAGTTATTGCTCCAAAGTTACAAGCCTCATGACATTTATGTGCCAAACAATTTCTACATGAATCTGTAACACTATATTTATTTATAGGGCATCTATCACAAGCTGCTTCAATGACATATATTATTTGATCATCTTCTTTGATATCAACAAATTCATCATCTATATTATCTCCATTAGCTAAATACCCTGCTGCTAGCTTAGCTCTTTCTAAAACAATGGCTCTTTCTTTATAGACACAGCATCTATACATAGCTGTATCCCCCTTAATAATTTCATAAGGAATTTTTTCAATTGATTCTGTTGTTAGATTTCCATCCTTAGCTAGTTTAGCAACTTCTGTCAATACCTCATGCTTGAGCTTTTTTAATTGAGTTTCAAATTGGAACATACCAAAATCCTCCTATATAAATAAATTTAACCTATTTATCCCCTATATTATTATATCAGTTAATTTATCCCAAGTTGTTTTATTCTAAATATTCTGAAAATAAAAATTGCGAAGCAATTTTATTCAGTTTACAGTGTACAATTCACAGTTCATAGTTTTTTGGATAAAGGAACAGGTATCAGAGAACAGGGAACAAGTTATAAATTTAAAATTAAGAATGAAAAAATCATTAAAGGATTTTTTCATTCTTTCATTTATAAATTGATTTATAATTTTATATCACAACCTGTTACCTGCTACTTGTTCCCTTTTACCTATAAAATAACTGTGAATTATACCTTGTGAACTGTTCTCTATAAGGTTGTTTCACAATTAGCTTCAATGGCATATATATAGTCATCTAAATATTCACCAATTCTATCTTTTAATAATTCCTTAGCATTTGGCTTTAATAATCCTTCTCTAACCTTTTTATATTGTTCATGCATAAATTGACTTATAACTGTTATCGGAATTTCCATTCCTTCTAAATTACTCATAAGCTTTTCTAAAGCAAAGTTAACTTCATCTTTAGGCATATAATATCTCGCTCTATCAGATAAGCTATATTTTCTTTCTATTTTTACTTTTTCTCCTGTACCTGAATAGTGATGTACCCAATCTTTTGGATTCTTTACCATACTAAAATCTAATATTTCCATAAAATTAGATAATTCTGCATTTGAATCGTATTTTAATATTTCATTTTCAATAAGATTTAATGAAAATATACCTTCTCTAAAGCCAAATGTTAAGGCTGGTCCAACTTTTAATATTATAAACCCATCTTCAACCATTTGTTTTAGAGCTTTAGGTGTTTAATAATCAGTTGAATGTGCTTCAAATATTAATTGTGGATAATCTTTTAATCCATTTATTAATTCTTTAGCTTCTTCTCTGTTATAATTCCACACTTCATCACTGCTAAACTCAACACCTGGTTGTACTACAACACCTATTACATATTCCCAAGCATCTCCTACCCCATAGCTTTCAAATGCAGATTTGAATGTTTCTACTGTAGTCTTAAAACCTTCTATACTAGTAACCTTTGGGCCTTCTTCCTCTTCTTCAACTTGTGCTCCTCCTGGTATTGGAACTTCACTACCTATAATATAAACTGGATGAAAAGCATTTTTATTTTCTTCTTTTAGCTCTAAGTATGCTTCTTCTGCAATTTTACATAGCACTGATGCTCTATCAGCTATTAATGCATCTCCAAATTTACCACTTTCAATGTCTCCTTTTAGTGGCATACTTGTATCTATATGAATTTTGGTGAATCCTGCTAAAACATATTCTCTTATTAAACTTTTAGCATTTTCCATAGCTTCACTTGGATCTATATTTTTCCAGGTTAATGGTCCTAAATGATCTCCTCCTAAAATTATTCTTTCTTTTGGAAATCCTATTCTTTCTGCTATTTTATAAATATACTCTACATAATCTTTTGGTTTCATTCCAGTGTATCCACCAAATTGGTCAACTTGATTTGCTGTTGCTTCTACTAAAAGCGGTATATTTTTATTTAAAAGCTTCTCCATACTTGCTTCTATTACATAATTATTAGAGCAACATACAGAAAATATTCCTACATTTTCACCATTTTTATATCTATTAACGATATCCTTCATTGGATGTATCATTTCTTCACCCCTTATTATTTATATATTTAAGGATTATTTATATCCCTAAAACTTCATTTATATATGAAAGAAAATAATATTTTAGCATGTACTTTAATATTATTTTCTTTCAATTTTACTGCAATTTATATATACCAATTAACAACTAATTATACATTTACTGTATAATTACTAATAAACGACTTATTTAATTAAGCCTTACCATTACTTCCACAAACCATTATCTTATGCTCAACTATCTTTTTCATAGCTTCTTTTCCAGGTGTCATATACTTTCTAGGATCATTAGCATCTGGATGTTCATTAAAGAATTTCTTTACTGCATCAGAGAATGGTATCTTTAAATCTGTTGCTACATTAACCTTGCATATTCCAAGAGAAATTGCCTTTTTAACTAGCTCATCTGGTACATCTGATGCTCCATGTAATACTAGTGGAACATCTACCATATCTCTTATTTCCTTTAATCTATCAAAATCAAGCTTTGCTTCACCTTTATATAATCCATGAGCTGTTCCTATTGCTATTGCTAATGAATCTATTCCTGTTTTTTCAACAAATTCCTTTGCTTGTTGTGGATTAGTGTACATTGCATCTTTTTCATCTACTACCAAGTCATCTTCTTGTCCACCTAATCTTCCAAGCTCAGCTTCTACTGTTGCATCAAATTTATGTGCATATTCTACTACATCTTTAACTGTCTTTATATTATCTTCATACGCTGAGTGTGATGCATCTATCATAGCTGATTTAAAACCTAAATCTATATAATGTTTTATTTCTTCTATATCTTCAAAATGGTCTAAATGTATGGCTATTGGAATATTATACTTTTCTGCTGAAACTTCAGCCATTGATACTATATATTCTCCACCAGCATAAAGTATTGTTGATGGTGTTCCTGCTAAAATTACTGGTGATTGTAATTCTGCTGCTGTTTCTACCACTACTTGCAATGTTTCTAGGTTATGAATATTAAATGCTGGTACAGCATACCCTTCCCTTTGAGCCTTTATTAGCATTTCTCTTGTTGATAATATTTTCATCATTTACTTCAACTCCTCTTAGCAAAATTTTTAACTTTTAAAATATATAAACATTATCTTTCCTTTTATAAACTTTAATTAAATATTTCATAGAATCTTATTTATTGTATTTATGAATAACTACTCCCTTAACAACTCTGTTAACTGTTCCATCTGGTCTTGGATTATCTGGTGAAATTCCTAATCTAATTGAATTAAATAATCCAAAAATTTGTCCAAATAACATGTAATTAAATACTGTATATACTTCTGGAATTGTTTGTCCATCTATTTCTATATATTTATCACATACATCCTTTAATTCTTCATTTTTTTCATAGCTTATTACTGCTAATTTATGATTTCCTGAGTCACTGTTTATTTCTTTTATAAGATCCATATCGTAAAGGTTAGTGTACTTATTATTAGAATTCATAAATATAACTAAAGTTTCATCATTAATTATTGACTTTGGACCATGTCTGAAACCTAATACAGATTCACAGACACTTACTACTTTTCCGCTTGTAAGTTCTAAATTCTTCAAAGCCATTTCTTGACATAATCCTTTTAGTGCCCCTGATCCTAGGTAAACTACTCTTTCTGATTTTAATTCAGTTAATTCTTTTATATCTGCCCATTTAGTATCTAAGATTGAATTTCCTTGGTTAATAACTATATCAACATATTTTTTGTTTTCTTCTAAATTCTTAATATCAAATATTAGTAATGATGCTAATAACATGCAACTAAAAGAACTTGTCATAGCAAAACTTTTATCATTTGAATTCTCTGGCATTAATACACAAAGATCTCTATCACTTATAGAAGCCTTTTTAGCAAGTTCTCCTTCAGAGTTACACGTAATTACCAGTTGTGATATGTCTTTTACATTATCTTTAAATAAATTAAATGCTCCAACGCTTTCTGGGCTATTTCCAGATCTTGCGTAAGAAACTAAAATTGTTGGTACATCTTCTTCTATAAACTCTTCTGGATTTGATACTAAGTCAGTTGAAGCAATAGCTTCTACTCTTAAATTTAATTTCTTTGCTAAATACGTATAAATTGTATCTCCAACGTAGTCTGAAGTACCTGCTCCTGTCAAAACTATTCTGGTATTTTCATTTAAACTTCTGCTTAAAAAGCTTTTTATTTTTTCTTCATTTTCTTTTACTATATTGTAGGTTTCTTCCCATAGCATAGGCTGTTGTCTTATTTCTGAGACAGTATAGACTGCCCCTAAGTCTTTCATTTTTTCTTTATCCATTCCAAAAATCATTTTAATACCTCCTGCATCTGTTAATGTCATCATTACCAGTACTTCTAAAAAAATTTTTTGTTTTAATTATTATTTAATTTTACTCTATACTTAAATTTGTCTCCTCTAGCTACACTGACAGTGTACTCTATAACAGACTCATTTTCATAGGTCAATCTTTCTATTTTTAAACTTGGTGATCCTTCTTTAATATCCAAGTAGATGCTTTCTAATTTATTAGTTAATATAGGTTGAAAAAACTCCTCTGCCGATGTTAATCTTGCATTAAACTCTTTTATTAACACATCATACATTGGCTTTTCCTCTAATTGCTCTCTTGTAATACCTTTAAATCTATTAAAAGGAAGATATGTTGTTTCATATAGCATATGAATTCCATCTGCCATTCGTATTCTAGATATCTTATAAAGTAAATCTTCACTACTTATTTTAAATATAGAACTTATCTTGTCTCCTGCTTGAATGATTTCAAAACCAGTGACTTCTGATTTAGGTTTTTTGCCAAGCTTTTTCATTTCTTCTGTAAATGAATAAAAAGAAATTAAATCTTGATTCATTCTTCTTGGTGATACAAAAGTACCTTTTCCATGTACCTTGTATATATATCCCTCTTTTTCAAGCTCATCCATCGCCTGTCTAACAGTTGTCCTACTTACATCATAAATTTCACAAATTTCTCTTTCTGAAAGTATTTGTTCATTTTCTTCTAAAGTATTTTCTATTATATCTATTAGAATATTCATAAGTTGTAAGTATAATGGTGTTCTAGAGGTTTTATCTACAGTAGTCATTAAATCCCCCCATTTTTATATTACCATATTTATATCTAAATTATATCATAATTCTTCAATAAAATAAGCACTAAAATACATATTTTATTATTTAAATTTAAATAAGATACTCACTTTTATTCAGATTTATTGTAAATGATACTATTATCTATGTCAACACTCTTATTTCTATATATGAACATATTTTTCTAGAAATAGTAGGTAGCTGTATCTGAAATTGATTCTACCTACTATTCCTATAAACCTTTTTAATTATTTACTTTTTCTTTTTGTAACTACTACTCCAGCAATTGATATCAATGTTGCAAATATCCCTACAGCCATAGGGGAACTTCCACCAGTACTTGGTAAGTTATTATTACTACCTTTTTCACCACTTGTGTCATTATTATCATCATTGTTATTATTACCGCTATTCTCTTGTTTTACTTCTAAACCAGCTAAAGCTAAAGTTAATTCTTTCACTGCTTTATCTACTTCTTCTTGAGTAACTTCTTCTTTAGCTAAAACAGATTTACCATTAGCTAAGCTTAGATTAAATTTATTAACACTTTCTTTAGTATATTTAGATATATCTATATTTTCAGATTTATTTATTAACTCTTGAAGTTTAGCTTTATCAGCTATTAGTCTTAAATCAAGGTAAGCTTTAACTAATTTTTCATATGCTTCACTTACTTCTTCTTCCATTGCATTTTCATTTGCTATTACATTGTTAGCTTCTTCAAATGTAGCTTGTAATGAAGTCCAAGTTGCAGGTGTGTATTTGCTTTGATCTAAAGCATTAATTATTTGAACAAGCTTTTTAAGTTCTGCCTTATCTCCCTTTTTGAACTCTAACATATGAATTACATTAACCAATCTTTTTGTAGCTTCATCTACTTGAGCTTCTGTGGCATTATCATCAGCTAAAACATCTTTAGCTTCTTTTAGTGCTGCTTCAAATTCATTAATTACTGCTGGAACAACCTCTTCAAGCGCTCCATTTAATTTTGCATCCTCAGCATATTCTACAACTTTTCCTAAGCCTGTTTTATCAACTTTTTCAGTATCATCCTCTTTAATTACAAGATTATTAATTGCATTTTCTAATTCAGTTTTTGCATTATTTACATTTTCTTCTGTAGATTCTATATTATTTATTACAACTTTTGCATTATTTAATGCATCATTAAATTTTACCCATGATTCTTCAGTATAATATTCTTTATCTAGCATTTCTGATATTGTTATTAAATCATTTAAGTCCTTAGATTCTAACAATGATGAATATGCTAATTCTAATTGAGCTTTTAACATATTTAAAACTTGTGTATTAGCAACATCTAAAGAAGTAATTTTTGATGCAACTTCTTTATAGTTATTTACAGTTGCTTTTGTATAATTATTTTCATCTATTTCTTGTACTAAAGAGATAACTTCATTTATTTCTTCTTGTGTTGCTAATCTATCTTTTTGAGAAACATATATTTCCTTTATAGCTGCAAAGTTTTGCCCGTTGAATGTAGAAATTGAAGTTAAACGAATTACACTAGCTTTAATACTATCTTCTAATTCTATTTTATCAGTTTTACCATCTATAAATTCGCCTTCTTTAACAACTTCCCATACACCGTTTACTTTAGCTTCTAATTTATATTGTTTAATAGTTCCATTTGATGATTTACCACGTGACAATACATCTATACTATCAAATGAAATTTCTTTACTAAAATCTATTGAAATCCAATGATTTTCTGAATGTTGGTCTGTACCTATATAGTTTGTATGCCACCAGCTGTTTTCATTTCCATCAATTGCTGATGATGCAGGACCATCTCCAGTTGAATCTAACATTTCTGAACATGCACTTGCTATCCAATCATTTCTATCATACTCAATTACAGGTACCTCATTATATTTATCATAACGTTCCTTTACCTCATCATAGTAAATAGAACTATTTCTAAATTCTATTCCTCCTAAAATTCCTCGGAAGTTATCATCAGCAACTTCTAACTCCCCACTGTTAATTGATTGATTAACCTTTGATTTATCATATACAGAGCTTGCCAATTCTCCATCAACATAAAGTTTAATCATTCCATTAACTTCACGTACTGCAGTAATTTGATGTAATCTTCCATCATTAATTTTACCTGCTAAAGTAGTTTTTATTGAAGTAGGAACATATTCTTCTGTACCAAAGGTTCCATGAGCTTTTTCAACAACAGTAGTTAATTCTTCCTTTGAACTAACATTTAAATCTTTTACTTTAAAGTTTAAATATCCTTCCTCATCGATGGATAAATTGATATCTTCGCCTTGCTTAAACAAATTAACTCCACTTGATATTGTGTTCACTGACATACTAATTCCAAAATCAGTTATTCCTTCAAATGTTTTATTAATATTTACTTTATAACTTTTATCCATATCAAAGAAGAATGAATCTAAATTACCATTATATTTTTTAGTTATATTTTCTCCATCTACTAAATCTTCATTAGATTCTATAGAAACAATTTTTGAATCATTATATACTGGGATTGTTAATGTCATTGTTGATACATTGCCTACAGAATCCTTTTCCCCATTAACATTTAACACTGCATTGTTTACCAATGTAGTTTCAGTTTTAATTACAACAGTTCTATAGTCATCTAATAAATTAGTTTCTGTAACTATATTCCCTTCAACACTATAAGCATCTTTAATATTTGATACACGTTCATTATACTTAATCGTAATTTCATTATTACCAGTTACTTTAGAAGATACAATTTGAGCTCCTTCATTATCATTTTTTCCATATTGAATAATTCTAGTTTCGTATGGCTTTAGTCATGTACCACCAGCTTAGCTGGTGGCTTGATTAAGCCCTATAAGGGCATGATACTGGCGGCACTACTCGTGCTCTGAATAACTGCCAATCGCAAAACAATTTCAGCTACCACCCTCATTGGGTGGTTTTTCTATTTGCTACCTTTTACTGGCGATCCCGTGAACGGGTCAATATATTCCTTCATACTAATTTGCTCTGCTATTTGATCTTCTTGTATTTGATTCTGAATATATTTTGTTATTGCAGTTTTATTTCTGCCTACCGTATCAACATAATATCCTCTACACCAAAAGTGTCTATTTCCATACTTATATTTTAAATTAGCAAATCTATCAAAAATCATTAAACTACTTTTTCCTTTTAGTATTCCCATAAATTTTGATACACTCATTTTCGGTGGAATAGTCACTAACATATGTATGGTGTTAGTATAAAGTAGTGGACACATTAAGTCGAACTAAGTAAAATTATATTTAGTTAAGAAAGGATGTGTCCATTATGGGAAGTGGCAAAAGATATGATCAAGAGTATAAAAATATGATAGTAGATTTATTTAAATCAGGGATGAGTTTACCAGAGATAAGTAGCGAATATGGCATTGCAAAATCAACAATTAACAGCTGGATCAAAGATGTAAAAGAAATTAAGGTAGATGAAAATGAAGTTATGACATTAAAAGAAGTTAAAGCTTTAAAAAAGGAGATGGCAAGGATTAAAGAGGAAAATGAAATATTAAAAAAAGCTATGGCCATATTTGCAACAAGAAATTAAATCAAGTAATAGTATTTATAGATAATAATAAAAATAACCACGATATTAAGACTATGTGTACCGTTCTAGGCGTAGCCAGAAGTACATATTATAAATATTTTGATAAAACTAAATCTGCAAGAGCAATAGAAAATGAGGCATTAAAAGCAGCGATTATAAGGATATATAAAGTCAATAAAGGTATATATGGTGCTCCTAGGATTCATTATATACTTGGTACAGAAGGCTTCAATGTATCAATAAAGAGAGTTCAAAGAAAAATGACCGAACTTGGTCTTTGTGCAATAACTGTGAAAAAATATAAGCCTCATTCAAATAAAAAAGTAGCAGAAGGTTTAGAAAACGTTTTAAAAAGAGATTTTACAACTACTTCTATTAATGAAAAATGGGTTGGAGATATCACATATATTCATACTATCAGAGATGGGTGGTGCTATTTAGCTTCAGTTCTTGATTTACATTCCAAAAAAATAATTGGCTACGCTTTCGGTAAAAGAATGACTAATGATTTAGTTTCTAAAGCTTTAAAAAATGCTTATTACAACCAAAATCCTGATAAGAATAAGCAGTTAATATTTCATAGTGACTTAGGCTCTCAATACACTAGTAATGATTTAAAAGAGTTATGTAATGAATTTAATATTACACAATCATTTAGTAAAAAGGGTTGTCCATATGACAATGCTTGTATAGAATCCTTCCATTCTTCAATAAAGAAGGAAGAAATATATAGAAATACTTACCGTACCTTCGAAGAAGCTAATATATCTATATTTAAATATATTGAAGGCTGGTATAACAGAAAAAGGCTACATTCTTCTATTAATTACATGACTCCAGATCGATGTGAATTATTAGCAAGAAGTGCAGCATAAAAAAGTTTGACTTTTTATGTCCAAAATATTGACATAAGACCAGTATATGATCCCGGCAAGCATTCGCTTCGATTATTTCTACTCCGTGTCTTATACATATAGTTCTTAATATTTTACCAATTTCAGCCTTATATTTACCATATATTATTTGCCTTCTGTATTTTGGTGCAAATACTATATGATATTGACACCTCCATTTTGTATGTGATAAGCTTTCTATGTCGTTACCCATACGACACACCTCCTATGATTAATTTGTTTTACGATTGTCAGTCGTTGAAATTATATCATAGGAGTTTTTTTCTGTGCAGAGCTTAAGCCATTTTATCCACCGGCATAGCCAGTGGTTTTCAATACAATAAAAAGAGGTCTTGCTATTTACTAGCAGTCCTCTTTTTTAGTTCACAGTTCACAGTTCACAGTGCACTGTAAACTAGAAAAAACTGTGAACTGTGCACTGTGAATTCTTAACTGAAAAAACTGTGTGTTAACTATATCTTATACTCTTATTTTAATATTTCTTTTACATTATCAGGTACAGTATTACCAGCTAAAGTATATGCTAATAAAACAGATCCATTCCAAGGATCAAGTTCAGGCTCTTGCAAGTAACACTTTAATCCAGATTCCTTTATCATTTCATTTAGTGGCTCTAAAACATGCTTACCTGCTTTAAAAACTCCACCAGTATATGAAACAACAAATTCTTCGTTGAAATTCAGTTCCTTTGATATAGCATATATATGCTCAAATATAGCCCTTGCCGCATCTTCAAATATTTTTTTGCAAGCTAAACAGCCTGCTTCTGCTGCTAAAAAGCATATTGTTGAGAATTTAGCCAGTTCTGTTCTATTGAACTTTAATCTGTTAAATGCAATATCAACTATTTCATATTTATATGATATGTTATATTCCTTTTCTAATATATCAACTAAAACTGTTTTTTCACTTCTTCCATCTTTTTGCCTTGTATATTCATTAATAGTTCTTAAAGCAATCCAGTAAGCACTTCCATCATCACCTATTCCTGGTCCAAAGCCACCACACCTTGCAAGCTTTCCTTCTGCATTTCTTCCATAAGCTATACTTCCTGTACCTGCCACTACATTTACTCCTGGCTTACAAGCAGTTCCTCCAGCCCATCCATTTACAGCATCATTATCAATTGAATATGGTACCTCCATAACTTCTTTTATTGCTTCATCAATTTTTACCATATCATCTAAACTTTCGCCATAGCCTGGTACTCCTGCAAAAGCATAAGCTATATCTTTTGTAGATATGTTTACTTCTTCACATATCTTTGAAATGTTTTCCTTAAGTTGACTTTTTATTCCTTCTACCCCAACTTGATGAATGTGTATAGTTGATCCTTCCCTTTCACATACCTTTTGTAAACCCTCATTTACTAATAGGTATTTTGTTTTAGTGCCTCCACCATCAATTCCTAAATAATACATTGTTTTTCCCCCTACAATATTTATATTATTTGATTAAGCATATTAAATGTATTATTACGCCCCTTATTATCTATAATCTACATTTCTTACTTTATATTTTATATTAAAACTTATCAATTTAATTATATATTTATTATTATTAAATTCCAATAGTTATAAAATGCG
>NZ_ASRV01000017.1 GCF_000401215.1 Clostridium sartagoforme AAU1
CAAAACAACTGTGAACTGTGCGCTGTGAACTATATAAATTTAAACTTCAATTTTATTTTCTCTCGCGTAATAGAACAAATATTGCTGAGCCATTCCTGATAATGCTCCAAATTTATCTCTTGCAAATATTCTCATCTTATTTAGAGATACATCTGGTGCTACATAAAAATGAATCATAGCCCTTTTAACCCATACATCTACTGGGAAGGATGAATGTTTTGCCATTGAAAATAGCATTATACAATCAGCTACTTTAGCTCCTACTCCCATAAATTTTTGTAGGGCTATATGACATTCATCATCACTTAATGACTTAATATATTCTAAATCAAAATCTAATATTTCTGGTCTTTCTTCATACTTACTAGGGCTTACTTTCATATCTTCTTTAACTTCTATGGCTTCATTTACTTTTTTAATTGTATCAACTATGTACTTACTTCTAAATGATGCACCTGTTTCTTGAATTTCTTCTAAAGTTGCATTTTTAATGAAATTTGGAGTTGGAAAAGAATAATATTCATTCCCCTTATACTCTACTTTATCTCCCCATTTTTCACATATCTTCTTAACAGTTTTCTTTATTGAAGGAATACTGTTTCTTGCAGATATTATAAAACTTATAAGAATTTCAAATGGATCTTGATTTAGAATTCTAATTCCATATCCAAATTCAACACTTTTTCTAAGTATTTCATCTTTTGCAAGAACATTTTTTATTTCATCATAATTTCTTTCTAAGTCAAAATAATTCTTCCATATATTCTTAAAATCTTCTTCATTTGAATTTAGTATAACAACTTCATCATTATTTTGTATTACCTCTATAACTCTTCTATACGCAATAATAATATAATTGTTATCACTTATTTTTTCCCATCTAAAACATTGCCCACACTCTAATATCTGCTTTATGTTAAAGTTCTTTACGCCTTGTATTATTACCTTGTTATCTTCAAATATTGTATTTTTGAAATCCATTTTCTCACCTCATACATCTAATTAATATATCCTTAATATATTATTTATCCCCGAGATATAAAAAAACTATTCTAAGTCAGTTATCCTTTCCCCTAAAAGTCTAACTAAATATTAATAATTTTTATCTTTATAAATTATATCATATTATTAATAAAAAATGGATAATTAATACTTAATAATAATCTATATAATTTAAATAGATTATTAAATATTTAAATAATCTACCTAATATTTAATTGTATATAAATAAAGATAGAGAAATTAAACAAACTTCTCTATCTTTATAAGCCTCAACAAATAAAATTATATTTTTATAATGGAATCTTAGTAATTATAGAATCCTCTTCCAGTTTTTCTTCCAAGATATCCAGCTCTAACGTATTTTCTTAAAAGACTACTTGCTCTGTATTTGCTATCTCCTGTTTCATTGTATAAAACATCCATAATAGCTAAGCATACATCCAATCCTATAAGATCTCCTAATGCTAAAGGTCCCATTGGATGATTTGCGCCATATTTCATTGATGTATCTATATCTTCAACTGATGCTATTCCTTCTTGAAGAATAAAAGTAGCTTCATTGATCATAGGGATAAGTATTCTGTTAACAACAAATCCTGGAGCTTCAGCTACTTCTACTGGTTCCTTACCTATTGCTACTGATAATTCCTTAACAGCATCAAAAGTTTCTTGAGAAGTTGCTATTCCTCTAATTACTTCTACTAGCTTCATTATAGGTGCTGGATTAAAGAAATGCATACCTATAACTTTATCAGCTCTCTTTGTTGCTGATGCAACTTCTGTTATTGATAAAGATGATGTATTAGAAGCTAATATAGTAGATTCTTTGCAAATCCCATCTAATTCAGCGAATATTTGCTTTTTGATTTGCATATTTTCAACTGCAGCTTCTATTACTAAATCACAATCTTCAGCAAGAGCTAAATCTGTAGTTCCAGTTATTCTTGAAAGTATAGCTTCCTTATCTTCTTCGCTCATTTTTCCTTTAGCAACTAACTTAGTTAATCCTTTGTTGATTCCGTTTATTCCTCTTTCAACAAATTCATCTTTTATATCTCTAACTATTACTTCATATCCCTTTTGAGCAAAAGCTTGAACTATTCCTGCTCCCATAGTACCTGCGCCTATTACAAAAATCTTTTCCATCTTCAAAACCCTCCCACTTTCTTTCTTTAATTTTCCTTAAGTGCTTTTACTTGAGCTGTCATTTCTGGTACAACTTTTAATAAGTCTCCAACTATTGCATAATCAGCTGCTTTCATTATTGGAGCTGTAGCATCTTTATTTATAGCTATTATTAAATCTGAATCTTGCATACCAGCAACGTGTTGTATTGCTCCTGAAATACCACAAGCTATATATATAGTAGGTCTTACTGTTTTACCTGTTTGACCAACTTGATAATCTCTTTCTATCCATTCATTTTCTACAGCAGCTCTTGAACCTGCTACTGTTCCACCTAGTGCATCTGCTAATTCTTTTAAAATAGCAAAGTTTTCTTTTGAACCTACTCCTCTACCACCTGATACAATAAAGTTAGCTTCACTTATGTCAACAATATCTTTTGCTTCTTTTACTATTTCAACTATTTTTGTTCTTATATCTGAATCTTGTAATTCAACTTCTACTTTTTCTATAGTAAAGTTTCTATCTTCATCAGCAAGCTTTGAGAAAACTCCTGGTCTTACTGTAGCCATTTGAGGTCTATGATCAGGGCAAGCTATTGTAGCCATTAAGTTACCACCAAATGCTGGTCTTGTAGCTAATAAGTCAGCTTTTTCAACATCAACATCTAAAACTGTACAATCAGCTGTTAATCCTGTTGATAATCTTGCAGCTACTCTTGGTCCTAAGTCTCTTCCTATGAAAGTTGCACCTATAAATAAAATTCCTGGTTTTCTTTCATTTGCTAAGTCACAAATAACCTTTGTATAACCATCAGTTGTATAGTGTTTTAATAATTCATTTTCTGCAACTATAACTTCATCTGCTCCGTGTCTTCCTAATGTATCTGCTAAATGATTAATATTATCTCCTAATATTAATGCTGTTAATTTTACTCCTAATTTGTCAGCAATTTTTCTTCCTTCACCAAGTAATTCTAAAGAAACTTTTTGAAGTTCCCCTTCTCTTTGCTCAGCAAATACCCAAACGCCTCTGTAATCTGCCATACTCATCTTTTTTACCTCCCATATATCTTAGATATAGTGCTTTTCCTTTAATTTTCCTAATACATATTTTGCAGCTTCTTGTGGGATTTCATTTATTATTTCTCCAGCACCTTTAGCTTCTTTAGTCATTGATTTCTTAACTTTTGTTGGTGAACCTTTAAGACCTAACTCTTCTTTATTCACTTCTAAGTCATCTGCTGACCAAATTTGTATTTCCTTTTTAGCTGTTTCAAATATATATTTAACATTCATATATCTTGGTTTATTTAATTCTTTTATAGCTGTTAAAAGAACTGGTGTGTTAACTTTTATTAACTCATATCCATCTTCTAAAGCTCTATTTACTAATAATCCATCTTCTTCTACCTTAACATCTTGAACATATGTTACTTGAGGTATATCTAAATGTTCTGCAATTTCTGGTCCAACTTGAGCAGTATCTCCGTCTATAGCTTGTCTTCCTGCGAAAACTATGTCATACTCTAATTTTTTTATTGCTCCAGCTAAAGTTTTTGAAGTTGCTAATGTATCAGCTCCTGCAAAAGCTCTATCTGTTATAAGTATAGCTTCATCAGCTCCCATACATAATGCTTCTCTTAACGCATTTTGTGCTTGAGGAGGCCCCATACTTACTACTGTAACCTTCCCTCCTACGTTATCCTTTAAAGTCAAAGCTGCTTCTAATGCATGCTTATCTTCTGGATTTATTATTGATGGTACACCATCTCTTATAAGAGTTCCTGTTTTTGGATCAATTTTAACAGCTGTTGTATCTGGAACTTGTTTTAAACAAACTACTATATTCATTTATAAATCCTCCCCTATTATCTTAAAGCGTTTCCTGAAATAACCATTTTTTGAACTTCTGAAGTTCCTTCGTATATTTCAGTTATCTTAGCATCTCTCATCATTCTTTCAACTGGATATTCTTTAGTATATCCATATCCACCAAATATTTGAACAGCCTTAGTTGTTACATCCATAGCTACTTCTGCTGCATAAAGCTTAGCTCTTGCTGCATCTACTGAATATGGAAGTTTTGCATCCTTTAAGAAAGCTGCTTTATAAACTAAATGTCTTGCTGCTTCAATCTTTGTATCCATTTCTGCTATCATCCATTGTAATCCTTGGAAAGCTGCTAATGGTCTTCCAAATTGTTTTCTTTCTTTCATATAATTAACTGCTTCTTCAAAAGCACCTTCTGCAATTCCTAATGCTTGCGCTGCTATACCTATTCTTCCTCCATCTAGAGTTTTCATAGCTATACCAAAACCCTTACCTTCTTGCCCAATTAAATTTTCCTTTGGAACTCTACAGTTACTCATAACTAATTCAGTTGTTGAAGATGCTCTAATTCCAAGCTTATCTTCTTTTTTACCTATTGAGAAACCTTCAAAAGCTTTTTCAACTATAAAAGCTGAAATTCCTTTTGTTCCCTTACTCTTATCAGTCATAGCAAATATTATGAATGTTTCTGCTACTCCACCATTAGTTATAAATATTTTTGATCCATTTAATATATAATGATCTCCATCTAATACTGCAACAGTTTGTTGTCCAGCTGCATCTGTACCTGCTCCAGGCTCTGTTAATCCAAATGCTCCAAGTTTTTTACCTGTTGCAAGGTCTGATAAATATCTTTCTTTTTGATCTTTATTTCCAAATTGATCTATTAATGAAGCACAAAGAGAAGTGTGAGCAGATAATATAACACCTGTAGTTCCACAAACCTTTGATAATTCTTCTACTGCTAAAATATAAGAAAGTGTATCTCCACCAGCTCCACCATATTCTTTAGAAAATGGAATTCCTAACATTCCTACCTTAGCCATCTTCTCAACATTTTCCATAGGGAATCTTTCTGTTTCATCAATTTCAGCAGCAATTGGTTTTACTTCATTCACAGCGAATTCTCTAACCATTTGTCTTACTAATTCTTGTTCTCTAGTTAATTGAAAATTCATTTATTATACCTCCTCGATATTGCACCCTTTTTACTTATATTATCTTTTAAATATTGTAAGTTAGTTATAGTTATTTTTTTATTTATTTATTTAAGAAGTTTTTATTTCTCTTTTCTATAAATGCTGTCATTCCTTCTTTTTGGTCTTCTGTAGAGAAGCATTTTCCAAAGTCTTCTGCTTCTATTACAATAGCACTATCCATATCAACTTGCATTCCTCTATTTATAGCATCCTTACAAAGTTTAACTGCTATTGGAGCATTTGCTATTATTAGGTTTGCCATAGCTCTTGCTTCATCCATTAAGCTTTCTAGTGGAACAACTTTATTAACTAATCCTATTCTAAGAGCTTCATCTGCTTTTATCATTGCACATGTATAAATAAGTTCTTTAGCTTTTCCTTCTCCAACTAGCCTTGGTAATCTTTGAGTTCCACCAAAACCAGGTGTTATTCCAAGACCTGCCTCTGGTTGAGCAAATCTTGCTCTCTCTGAAGCTATTCTTATATCACAAGCCATAGCTAATTCACATCCACCACCAAGTGCAAATCCTGATATTGCTGCAATAACAGGTTTGTCCAATTTTTCTAATCTTCTGAAAACTTTGTTTCCTAAAAGACCAAATTCTTTTCCTTCTTCCTCTGATAGATCTTTCATTTCTGAAATATCAGCTCCAGCAACAAAAGCTTTTTCTCCTGCCCCAGTTAACACTACACAATAGATATTTTTATCAGATTCTAAGTTTTCTAAAACTAAATCTAAATCCTTTAAAGTTTCTGAATTTAATGCATTTAGTGCTTTAGGTCTATTAATTGTAACTATAGCTAGATTTCCTTCTTTTTCAAGAATTATATTTTTTAATTCCACAATAAAATCCTCCTTTATCTTGCTTATCTTATATTAAATTTGTTTAATAAAAACGATTATTATCTGAATATTTCTAAATTTATAAGTAATTATTTTTATTTTAGTGTGTATCATAAATCAACAATTTGTTAATCTTATAACAATCTAAATTAAAAAATAATTGAAGCATTTGCTTCAATTATTATTATAAACTGTTAAATTTCCTTTTGCAATAACTATTTGTAATTTAATCCAAATAAAAAATGTAATTACTTACTTTCATCCTTATCATGCAGTAAATATATCAATGTTAGTAAACTTTCGGATAAATGAACGTTTTCAACTGTCACTTCCTCTGGTACTAATAAATCTACAGGTGCAAAGTTCCATATACCTGTAACACCATTTTCTACTAATATGTCACTTACCTTTTGTGCATTTATTCTTGGAACACAAATTATACCTATATCAATTTTATTATCCTTTAGATAATCTTTTAACACATCTATATCTTCTATCTCAATATCTCTTATTCTCATTCCTATTAATTTGGGATTTGCATCAAAAATGGCCTCAATATTTAATCCTATTTGAGAAAATCTACTATAGTTAGCTATCGCTTGCCCTATATTCCCTGCACCTATTATTATACCTTTATATTCTTTATTCAAACCTAAAATCAAACTAATTTGATTATATAAATCTTTTACGTTATATCCATATCCTTGTTGCCCGAAATCACCAAAACAGTTTAAATCTTGTCTTATTTGAGAGGCAGTAAAGCCTATTTTCTCACCTAATTCTTTTGAAGATATTCTATCAACATCATTTCTTAATAATTCTTGTAAATATCTATGATATTTTGGCAATCTTTTTATCACAGCCATAGAAATATTCTTTTTCTTATCCATAACAATCTTCTCCTAATCCTCTTTATTATTATATATTAAAATAATACTATTCTTATTTACAATAGTTATTTTACCACTATTATTAAAAATTTAAAACATATTCCACCATATGTTAAATAAACTTATAAAATTTATGACTTTATAATATTATCTCTCTTTATATTTTATTATCTCCATTTTAATATGTTTTTTATTATAATTCTATATTTTTATTATTTTTTAATATTATTATAAAATAATAAAAATAAGACTTATGTATAACGTAGCAGATCCGTTATACATAAGTCTATTTAATTTATACAAAGCTTCTACGTACTTTGTAAACAAGATAATGATCTTGTATGCTTCCCTTTGCCTAAAAAGTTCTCAACCTAGTTTATTATATTTAATATGATGAAATTTGTCAATAAAAAAAGTTTACCTATGAAATTTTGTTTATTTTAGACATCTTGTTGAATTTATTACCGCAATTACAGTAACTCCAACATCTGCAAATACCGCTTCCCACATATTTGCCATTCCAAAAGCACTTAAAATTAATACAAGAAGTTTTACTCCTAATGAAAAGATTATATTTTGCCATAAAACCTTGTTTGTTTTTCTTGCTACTTTAATTGATGTAACTAACGCTTCAGGATCATCTTTCATTAGTACTACATCTGCTGCTTCGATAGCTGCATCTGAGCCTATACCACCCATAGCAACTCCAATATCAGCTCTTGCTAAAACTGGTGCATCATTTATTCCGTCACCTACAAATATGACTTTTCCTTTAGTTGAGTTATTTTTAATTAACTCCTCCACCTTTTCAACTTTGTCTCCTGGTAATAATTCAGCAAATACTTTATCAACACCTACTAATGCTGCTACTTTTTCTCCTACTGACTTATTATCTCCAGTTAACATAACTGTTTGAGATACACCAATACTCTTCAATCCTTCTATTGCTGATTTAGAACCTTCTTTTATCTCATCTGAAATTACTATATTACCCTTATATTCATTATTTATTGCTACATGAACTATTGTCCCAATTGAATTTACATTATTATATTTTATATTATACTTTTCCATTAGTTTGTAGTTTCCCACTAGTACATCTAAAGAATCTATATATGCTTTAATTCCATATCCTGATACTTCTTCATAATTACTTAACTTTTGTGAATCTATTTCTTTTCCATATTCTCTTATAATAGATTGTGCTATTGGATGATTTGATAAACTTTCTGAAATAGCTGCAACCTTTATTAATTCTTCTTTAGATATATCAACATTATTTATTTCTGTTACCTTGAATACACCCTTAGTTAATGTTCCTGTTTTATCAAAAACAACAGTATTAACATCTTTAAGTGCTTCTAAATAATTTCCACCTTTAACTAATATACCTTTTCTAGATGCACCACCAATTCCTGCAAATAATCCAAGAGGAATTGAAACTACTAATGCACATGGACAAGATACTACTAAGAATATTAATGCTCTATAAATCCAATCATAGAAATTTGCATCTTTAATTAATAAAGGAGGTATTATTGCTAATGCTAATGCTGAAAATACAACTATTGGAGTATATACTCTAGCAAATCTAGTAATAAATTTCTCAGTAGGTGCCTTCTTATTAGAAGCATTTTCTACTAACTCTAGTATTCTAGAAACTGTTGATTCTTTAAAGCTTTTAGTAACTTTTACCTTTAAGACACCATTAGTGTTTATAAAGCCTGCTAAAATATCTTCTCCTACTAAAACTTCTCTTGGCACTGATTCTCCTGTAAGTGCTGATGTGTCAACAAAGCTTATTCCTTCTATTACAATACCATCTAATGGTACTCTTTCCCCTGGCTTTATTACTATTAAATCATCTATATTTACTATTTCTGGATTAACTTTTTCTTCCTTGCCATTCTTTATTAGATTAGCATAGTCAGCTCTTATATCCATAAGTGAAGTAATTGATTTTCTTGACTTATTAACTGCATATGATTGGAATATCTCTCCTATTTGATAGAATAACATAACAGCTACTCCTTCTGGAAACTCTCCTACAAAAAATGCTCCTAAAGTTGCTACTGTCATTAGAAAGTTTTCATCAAAAACTTCCCCTCTTAATATATTCCTAAAAGCAGTTAAAACTACATCTCCTCCAATTAAAACATAACTGCTAGCAAAAAGAATTATTGATATAGGATATTCTTCTTTGAAAATTATAGCAAGTACATAAATTGCAACCCCTATTATCAATCTAATATTTTCTTTTAGACCTACTGCATTCCCATGAGAATGATCATGTGAATGTCCATGGGAGTGTTCATGTGAATGACTGTGTGAATGTTTTTCATTATGGTTATGACTTTCTTTATCAATATCATTTTCCGGTTTACAACAAGACTCACTTGTACACTTCTTAACATCTTCTTTGTTAATTGCTCTATTTTCATCCTTATCAAATACTTTAACACCTGGCTCTAATTTATTTACTATAGATTTTATTTCTTTAATTGCATCTTCTCTTTCTATTGTTCCATTTAGCTCTATAATTAAAGTAGATGTTGCAAAATTTAAAGTAGCTTCATTAATACCATCTAAGTTATTCACTTTTGTTTCTATTTTATTTGCACAATTTGCACAATCTAACCCTGATAAAATTAGTTTTACTTCATTACTACTCATACTTTTCACCACTTTCTTATTCTATAATATGCTTAAACCCTTCATCAAATATATGCTTAACATGATCATCTGCCAATGAATAATATATAACTTTTCCGTCTCTTCTAAACTTAACTAATCTATTTGATTTTAATACTCTTAGTTGATGTGAAATTGCTGATTGTGTCATACTTAATAATGCTGCTAAATCACATACACATAACTCTTCTTGAAACAAGGCACATAATATTTTTATTCTTGTAGAATCACTAAAAGCTTTGAATAAATCAGCTAAATCATATAAACTTTCCTCATTTGGTATAGATTCTTTTACTTTCTCAACAACATCTTTATGAATTATTGTACAATTACAACTTTCTAATCTATTTTCTTCCATAATATCCTCCTTGAACATATGAGCAATTGTTCATATGTTTGTTTAATAATATTATATGCTAACTTTCACAAAAATGTCAACTATTATAAAGATATTCTAATTAAAATTTAAAAAAATAGAGAGTCATTGACTCTCTATATAACTAAGGCAATATGCTCTTTTAATTTTTGATTTAAAACTACTTCATTTAGTACCATATTTATAACTGTTGTACAAATATGACTAGCAAAAAGTAAATCTTTTTCATAAGAAATTTTACCTTGATACTCTTTTTGTAAATTCATAATATATTTTCTTATTTCTTCTGAGGTTAGATGATAATTTATATCTTGTTTAATATTATAACTTTTAGAAAATTTATTTAAGTCATTTTCGTATAGTACATGCTCTTTCATAGCATTAGCACTTTTAAATTCCCATCTTTGAAAGTGAGGAATACAAAAATAATCACATAAGAAGTGACATACAACACCTAGTTCTTGATTAAATTTATTTGGTGAATACCTATTATAAATATCATCCAATGTTAACGAAGATAAAAATTCTATTTTTTTAATAATCATATCAAAACTTTCATCTATATAATGTTTTTTAAATTTATATTTTGATACAGAATCAGGTTTTAAATTACCCCATATAAAATGTCCTTCATTTATTATAAAGACTTTATCTTCTTCTACACTATTTATGAATTTTTGTGCTAAAGCTTTGTGAGTATTCATCATCATAGTTTCTCACCTCGCTTTTATTTTATATTTATATGATAATACTATTTCAAATAGAAAACAAATATGTTTTTCTGTATATATGTCCACTTATTATCATATAAGATTTAAATTATCTTTACTAACTATTATAAATAACTATCCATTTTTTGTTAATTTTATTTTTAATTATTTACTTACTTATTAAAATATATTTTCTTAACTTTGTGTATTTTTAGTATCTTATTTTAATTATTTGAATATATGTATTTTTCCGCTATCATTTAGATTCTTTAAAATTATAACTATTACTGGTAATACAAATAACCCTAGGAATCCAAATATCTTTACACCTATAAACATACACATAAGCATTATTAATGGATGCAGCCCTACTTGTTGTCCTACAACCTTTGGTTCTAATACATTTCTAACTATTGTTATTACAACATAAAGTATTGTTAATCCTATTGCTAAAGCTATGTTACCTCTAATTAATTCTATTAATATCCAAGGAATCACTATTCCACCAGTTCCAAGTACTGGTAGTACATCTACGCAGGCTATAAGAAGAGCTATTGTAATTGCTCCTTCAATTTTTAAAATTGAAAGTCCTATTGCTAGTTCTATAAATGTTACAGATATAATTATTGAATAAGCTTTTATAAACTTAAATAAAGTTCCAACTATATAGTTTTTTACTTCAAATATAATACTTGAACTTTTTTCTGAAAATTGTCTTGTTATAAAACTTGTAATACTCACATAATCCATTGCAAAAAAGAAAGATGATATAATTGAGAATATTACTAAAACAAAAAATGATGGTACTGTTGAAACTGTTGATGATACAAACAAAACCACTCCAGATGATATATTTGTTATTATTGTTCCTAATGATTTAGTTAAGGAAGATATCATATCTCTAATAGCTTGCATTAAAGCTGGGTCTAATTTCACTAATATTTCTTCAAAGTTACTTGATATTTGAAATATTGAAGGTTCTATTGTTGTTATATATATATTAGGTAACTTCATAAAAACTTCTTTTAATGCTACAAATATCTTAACTATAATTAATGTAAATAGTGCTCCTACAGTTGTATAAAATATTAGCACAGTTATTCCAGCAACAACTTTTCTATTAATTCGTAACTTTTTTGATATGAAATTAATTAATGGTTTTAATATAAATGCTATTCCAAAGCCAACTACAAATGGAAAAAACCAACCTAATCCATATTTAATTGTTATATAAATTATTGCTGCAATAATTAAAAATATATTGTATTTATTATAAACTCCCTTTTTTCTCTACACCCATTATTTAATCATCTCCTAATTTTTTCTTTGATTATACAATAAATTATTTATATTTTAAATTCAAATTTTTAATATTAAGTTAAACTTAAGAAAAGTATAAAATAAATTTATTTTGAACAATTCAAATATAATAATTAAAGATATAGAAATATTAATACTTCTCTACCTTTATTTTTGTCATTTTAGCTTATTTCTAATTATTAATATAATTCTTAAATACATCTGTAAAATCTTTTTTAATATAATTTTCTCTGCTTATCTTCGTCCAATTAAATGCATACTCATTTATATCTTTAAATATTTGTGCAGCATTACCATCAACTACTTTACTTGATGCACAAGCACTTGCTGCTATCTTTAATGTTTCTTCAGATTTACCAAGCATAATGTCATTTTCATCTGATATATGTGATATTCTAACTAATGATTTATATAAATCCTTTAACTGTTCTATTTGATTTTTATCTACATCTATAGAAAACTTAGTTTCTCCAATAATAAATTTAATTTCACAATCTAAATCTATAGTTCCTGCGGTTTCTATAGCTACACTTCTAATAATATTTTTATAATAATCATATCTAGTTACAAGTCTCTTTTTACTTACAGCAGATGTTCCATCTACATGAATAAGCGCTAGATTAGTAAAACAATATTCATCAGTTCTTGATTTTATAAGAAAAAATATTTGCTCTCCATCTTCATGCATTATATAATCATCTGCATCTACCTTATTAAAGTCCTTTTTATCAATTATCTTTCCAATGTCACTTAGTCCTAAAGCATCTGAAGCTAATTTTTTCAACATAAATAACCCCTCCAAATTTTATATTATTTTTTTATAATTTTATTTAATGTTAATCCCAAAATATGTTTCTAACACTCTGAAGATGTTCATAATTACAAATTGGACATTTGCTATTTATTACTTCTTCTTCACTTATTAAATTACATTTACCTTTACATAATTTGCATTCATAATCTAATTTAAATACTTTATTATTATCATAATTAATTTCAACATAAGGAACAGTTGATAAATCTCCGCATTTCTCACACTTTGTGTATACATTATAATGAAATATCTTATTTATATTATTATTATTAATTATAAAGTCTATAATTTCATTTTCTTTTTTAGTAAGCTCTCGTCTAAATACTTCAAAGTCTTGCGTTCTACTTCCCAATCCTTCAAATAACGTAGTACTATAATCACACTTTTTACACTGAATACTTACTCCATTTCCCAAGTTTAATCCTCCTTAATTTAATTAATCAATATATATATATTTTATCATAGATTTTATAGAATATGTTTACATAAAAATAGTTAAAATAAAAAAGTGGATATACGTAAATTTGCTTTTTCCGTCGCTTCGCTCCAAGTCAACACAAACTTATATATATCCACTTGACGTCTTTGAATATTGTAATTCATCATTTTTTCTTTAAAAACAGCTTTGACATCTTTCACTATTTCTATATACTTCAATATATTTTATTAATCTACCTAAGTTGCTTCATTTCCTAAATACCACATTTTAATCACCTTAATTTTATTACTCTAATTCTATTTCTATTGCCTCATCAAAAATATATTCTCTATCCTTTATTAACTCTTCTACAGACTCATATTTTTTATCAGGTCCCTTATATGGAACAATCAACAACTTGTCTTGTACCTCTTTATCTAGGAACATGCTACATTCAATATAGCCTGTAATCATATTTCCAGATGAAGTCATACCTTCTTCTAATATTAATACATTTTTATTAGTATCCATTATTGTAAATGATATATCTCTGTATTTATATTCTTCGTTTTTTATTTTTTTCTCATCCATTAGTGTAGTATTATATTTTAATACTATATCAATTGGTGATACTGCAATACTTCTTATACTATATATATATCCATTTCCTAAATCAATTACCTTATTTATATCTATCTCTTTAGTATTTTGAGTTATTCTTTCTCCATTATCATTAATACTAAATGTCCAATTACCATAAATCCCCTTCTCCTTGCCATTTTGTTTATACTCTCCCCCTGAATACTCTATATCTACCTTTATATCTTTATTTATATCTATATCTTTTAATTTTATCTGATGAAGCATCTCATATGTTCCATCATCATTATATTTATAGATTGTTGATCCTCCTTTACTAATCTTTTCACCATCTATATATATATTAGGGAAAATTGTAATTACTTTAGTTTTTTTAAATTCTCTAGTATCAACTTTTACATTAACTATCGCCGTACCTTTCTTTATTAAAAATTCATTTAGTGTAAATGTAATATCTTTATCTTTAACGCTACTTCCTATAACCTTTTTATAGTCATCATAAACTTTATTATTTTTAATACCAAGAAACTGTTCTAATTTATTTCCTAATTGTCCTATGGTGGCTCTAACTACTGTTGTATTAATAGTCATAGCTCCTACTATTAATACTGTCGATGCTACCGCTATTATCTTTCTGTTATATTTCTTTTTAATATAAATTTTTCCTCTTAACCCATTCTTCATTTTCTTCTTTTCTAAATCATTAAGTTCAATATTTTCATATTTACTAAAATCAACTTTAGTTTCATTTAATAATTCATAATCATTTTTCATTTCATTATCCCTCCTAACCAATAGTTAAATGTTTATATTTTTTTCTTAACTTTTTACGGCCTCTAGATAACCTATTATAAATTACATCTTCTTTAATACCTGTTTCTTGAGCCAATTCTTGGATAGATTTTTCTTCTATATATCTTTTTATAAATAATTCTTTATCTTCTGGTTTTAAAAAGATTAATAATTCTTCTATCTCATCACTTAGTTCCTCTTGAATAATTCTACTGTCTATAACAAGATTATTTTCAACTTGCTTTATATCAAGCTCTTCATTAAATAATTTCAAGTATTTCCGCTTATAATCAATAGACCTATATTGTGATATTGCAGCTATCCAGTTTTTTAATGAATTTTTTGAATTATCAAAACTATTAATATTATTCCAAACAGCCAATAAAACATCATCAATACATTCTTCTTGTTTATCATAAAGATTATATAAATGTTTCCTTATTATAGACGTAATTAATCCACCATAAGTATCAATTAATAATTCTAATCCTCTCTCATCTCTCTTTTTAATAAACTTAACAATTTTTCATCCTTCATATTCTTCCTCCTGTAAAAGCTTTTACACCTATTAATACGAATGATTTATTCCTTTTCTATCAAATATTATTATTTTTTTTAAATTTTTATACAGTTTTAATTATATTGTATATCTAAATCCATTAATCTTAATATAAACTATTTATCTAATTTAAATAAAAATAATTCCTTAGTTCCTTCGGAAGTGTAACCACACTAGTCGATGTACAACTCTTAACATGCTTTGCCTTTATTCATCATAATATCTACATTTTATTAGTTATCTACATATTGTTCAATAATATAATTTCCTCGTATTAGAACGAAAAAAGCCACAGATTTCTCTGTGACTTTTATTATTAAATAAAATATAAACAATTTGTATCTATGTTAGTTGGTATTAAATCTCTATTTCCATAAGTTGAACTTAAATCTGCATAATATGTTGTTATAGGTAGCCTTATTTTATTTATTGCTCCTACATGCATAAAAGTTAATTTATATGCATCTTCAACAATTTTTTCTATATCTAAAGTCCCAAATACTCTTCTTATTCTTATTGGTTTAGCCATCCCAATTCCTTCATATGGTTTAGTTGTACAAACATATGCTGAATTATCTTTATAATAGCATCTTCCCATAATAGTTTTCCATTCTTCACCTTCAGATATAGTTGCTATTCTTCTATTAATTCCTTTAGTTATCTCAATATAATCAAATTCTACCCCTAAGTTAGTCATAGTATTTTTTAAATTTTCAAGTTCTTCTCTATTTATTCCATCTCTATGAAATGTAATATGCTTTGGTTTACATCTATAAGTATTTTCATATGAATTTATAGCTTCAAAAACTATTTCTCTTAATGTTTCTAATTTTATCTTTTCACCACTTTGCGATGATGAAATAACTTTAGTTTTTAATACTCTCCCATCTTTACCTACAACCTGAATAACACCAGCTTTATTAACCTTATTTTCTCTACTTACATCTAATCCTATAAAACAATCTGAATTTAATTTTTCATTTAAAATCCAAGGTTGTATACCACTTTTAGCATATACTCCTAATAATATATTTAAGAAAATACTGTCTTTATTTTTTTCAGTATAACTAAGAGTATTAAATCCAATACACTGTGTTGGAACTTCATTTCCACCACTAAATGTTTTCTTTATAATATTATAGTACTTATTTAAATTTTCTTCACTTAAGATAACTATTGTTGTTTCATTATAATTAGATACTATTTTCCTTATTTCATAACTAAAGATATCTTCATTATCCATTCTTATTTCTTTAAAATTAACTATATTATTAAGCTTGACTCTATTTAATCCTACTCCTAATTTACTAGAAAATTGTTCAAGTTCATCACAAAATTTAGATATCTTTTCTAAATTCATTTTACTTTTAGCTAATATTGGGTCTATAAAATATTTTATTTCTATTCTTTTATTTTCATATACTCCAAAATTTTTAAGTCCATATAAAGGATACCTTTGAGCTCTAGCATTTCCAAATAATAAATCTGGCTGTTGTAAATCTTCAATTTTATATCCAATATTATCACACATCATGTTTTTCTTTTTAACATCAATATGTTCAGAGTTTTTAACTATATTTATAACTTCATCAACCATAAATTGCATCTTTTCATTTGTTTTTTGCTTAACTCTAGTGTTGAAATCTCTAAGTACATTTTGTGGTAAATTCTCAAATCTACATACTTTCTTTAATCTACTTGGTATGTACGGAAATATACTATTTTTATTATTTTTTACTAATATAGCCTTCATATCTTTTGGAAGTTTATTTACTATATAACTCTGGTTTTTATTTTCATAATAATCTACTATTGAGCAACCCATATATTCATTTTCTTCACTTATAGTAAAAGGTGCTATACCAACATATTCATATGTTAAATTATAAAAATAATCCTTAACTCTATCACCTATTTTTATATTATTATTTTTTATTTCATACTCCAATGTATTAATATACTCAAAATTATGACTTATATCAAAACCTATAATTATATCTCCATTACTCTCTACATTAATATCTAAGTTAAAGTATCTATCTATTTTTATTCCCTTTTCATTATATACTGGTTTATTAATATAAATTGAATCCTTAACTACTTTATACTTGTTATTATCTATATTATTCTTTATTTCCTTTAATAATAATCTTTCTAATATCTTTTTTTCATTACTTTCTAAATTAATAGCCCTTTTTTCTACATTAATATATTGTTCGTTTCCCCATTTTTCTATTTCTTTAAAAGAAGCAATATACTGTTCATAAAATACTATAGTAGAATTATTATTTAAATTAATTAATTCTTTAACTACATCATAATTTTCATTATGTCTTTTTTCAAAATCTCTAACCATCATTTTGTATATATATATTTCTATACTTTTGCTATTAATACCATTTTTAAATTCAGTTATTACATTAAACTCTTTCATTAAATTCCCTCTTTTTATACTCTCTATTATTTAATTGCTACTTTGTAGTTAGTTGTACTTAATACTTCAATAGCTTTAAAAGCTTTTTCTAATTCTGGTCCTATGTTTAACGTTAAATCCTTAAGTTTTGGCCATCTTACTTACTCTGGAACAAAAAAGCTTTCATAAATAGATGGATCTTCTAAAAGTTCTTGTATTTCATCTTCCTCTAAGCCATCTTCTATAAATTCATTTTTTCTAGATTCTCTTTCTTCATCAAATTCATCATTTATTCTTTTTAAAAATAACATTCCAAATATATAATCTTTGTACTCTGCAACTGTTAATTCACCTCTTAATATATCTCACATTGCCAAAGCTTTGATTCTAATTCTTGTAATGTAAGTTTAGTCATATCCATATCTCCATTCCTATTCTTTCTTAATGCTACTTTATCTTAAGTGTCTTCGTGAACTATATAAATATATTTTAACATAACTTATATACACTATGTTAAGTAGATAAGATTATAAATATTTTAAATTAAGGTTGCAACTTAACCTTCTGCTTAAATTACAACCTTAATATTTTCTAAAAATCTATCGTTCGCTACCGTTCACGAACCGTTCGCAATCGTTCTTTAATAGTAATTTTTAATCTTCACTAGCTAATATATAACTAGTTTTTGAACCTGATCCAACTTTCTTTATTAGTCCTAATTTCATTAACTTATTGAATATTGATACACTTTTTGTTTTTCCAAATCCAAATGTTTCAATACACAACTTAGCCTGAACCTGCTCTTTCTCCAACACCTAGAAGATTAAACATTTTAAATATATTTTCATTCCTTGGATCACTAACTCCACCTTTTAACGCCTCTTCTCTAGTGATTCTTAAACTTTCTGGATTACTAACTTTAAAGAAAGTTCTTCCTTTCTCTATAACAATTCCTCTAGGAAGTCTATAATCTGCATGTATCAATGAATTAGCAACAGCTTCCCTAACTGCCTCATGAACCCTAGTATCATCTTGTCTTACTCCATTAACAATTCTAAAAGGTACATTTAAATTATCTGTTATTCTATTTATGATCTTAAAATAAAAATCAAATATATTCCCACTCCATATCCCATCTGACGATATTACTCTATAATCCCATCTAACCTCTTCCGACATCTTTTCTCTATAGTCTAAAAAATACTTAGGAAACTCATCTGTTATAGTCCTATCTCCTCCAAACATTAAAAGTCCTGCTGCAGTTATTCACCTCTTTTCCATTAAATTCCTTTGTCCTTATACCATTAATTATAGACTAATTTCTGTTAATTTAAAATTATCAATTACACGATTTCCCTTCGTCAAATTTAAATCATAAATTTTCAATTCAAATTCCATTACCAGATTTCAAAATTGTACATTGATAATTATGTATTTCATAATACTAGTTCTTAAAATTAAAATAAATATATATTGTTTTTCCCTTATTATATTATCCTTATTTACAATAAGTTTCCTTAAAATACAGAAGAAGGGCTATCGCCAGCAGGTTTTTCCCACTAATGCGATAGCCCTATTTTGTAATTGATAATTAATGAAATCATTTAGCAAGTGCTTTATTTCTTGATCCTTATTCTTGTCCATTATCAAAATAACATCTCCTGCCCCTACTATAATTCAAGCCTAATATTAAGTTGTTTTTCTTAATATTTAATTATTTTACTGTTCCAGCGTTTCATCTTATCGTTCCAGCGTTTCATCTTATCGTTCCACCGTTCCATTTTAACTGTTACCTGAAATGATATATTTAATTTGAGAACCTGATCCTATTCTAATTATTTTATCTTTATCTATTAATTTATTAAAAATTCTACTTGCCGTTGTTTTTGATAATTTCAACTCATTTCGTGCTAAAGAATTAGTTATAAATTTATTTTTTACTATATAGTCAAAAATTAGCTGTTCATCCCTAGAAAGTCCAATATCATTATTATTACAACTTTCAGAATTTCTATCTATATTTTTAAATATTTCTGTTAAATAGTACTTAGTGCCTCTTCCTATTCCATCAGCCTCTAAGTATCCCTTATCCACTAGAGATGCTAATATTTTATTACTATTCATTGCATGAGTATCAAGTAATTGTTGAAGTCTATTATTAGTAACATATTCTTCTTGATCTGCTGCTACTAATGCCATAACTTCTTCTCTACTTAATTCATTATACTTATTTTTTAATACTGACTTCAGTAGTAGTATGCTTTGTTCTGGCAACATTGAAATTGTTCTTAATATTAGTATTATTCTATCTGGATCATATAATTCTTCTAAATCTGGTGCTAACCATTCTTGCTCTTTCCATGCTAATTGTATATTTTCAAGACCTGAGCCTGCTCTTTCTCCAATACCTAATAAGTTAAACATTTTAAAAATACTTTCATTTCTAGGATCACTTATTCCACCCTTTAAGGCTTCTTCCCTTGTTATTCTTAAGTTTCCTGGATTACTAAATTTAAAATATGTCTTTCCTTTTTCAATAACTATTCCCCTTGGCAATCTATAATCCGCATGTATTAATGAATTTGCTAGTGCCTCTCTTACCGCTTCATGCACTCTTGTATCTTCTTTTCTTATTCCATTAACAATTCTAAAAGGTACATTCAAATTATCAGTTATTTTATTTACTATCTTAAAGTAAAAATCAAATATATTCCCACTCCATGTTCCTTCTGATGATATAAGTCTATAGTCCCATCTCACTTCTTCTGATATTTTTTCTCTATAATCTAAAAAGTATTTAGGAAATTCATCTGTTATGGTTCTTTCTTCTCCAAACATTAAAAGCCCTGCTGCAGTTATTCCCTCTTTACCACTTTTTCTATCCTTATCATAAGCTCCTAACTTATATAAAAAGGCTTTATCATCAAGTGCTATCCATGGATGATTAGGTTTTATAGCTCTCAATCTATTTCTAAAACTATTTATAGTATCTTTATTTAAATCACTTAAATCAAAGCCATCTAATATCAAACTATCCTGAGATTCATCTAGTTGATCAGCAAGCATTCTTTTTACTTCTTCCCTTGAACATTTATAATCTCCTGAATAATTTCTTCTAAATGTGCCTAAATGTTTACTTTCGTTGAATGGATTTTCACCTATATACACCGGCCTGGCTTTCCTATCAGCTTTAGGTACATTTATTTTTATAACTTTAACACCTTCAACAGTAAGTATTTCTATTAGATTATTATTTAATATATTAGCACTTACTTTTTTAGGATTATTTAAGTTATCCCATAAATCCTTAATTATATTTTCCTCATCACTAACCCCAGTTATAAGAAACTTTCCTGCTCTTTCCTTTATTCCTAAAAAAAGCGTTCCTCCATTAGTATTTGCAAAAGCTGAATAAGTTTCCCATAAATCTTTAGGCAACCCTCCTAAAGATTCTTTACACTCTATTTCATCATTTTCTACTAAATTATATATATCAAACCCCATATCATCACCTCTTTTACATTTTTAATTTATACTTAAAAATCAAACCTAATAATTGCTATTATATTAATTATACCAAATCTTAACTTTTTTTAAACTTTAATCAAGTAATTGTAACTTAAATATTTGATTATTTGATTAAATAAAAATAGAGAAGCAAAAGCCCCTCTATTTTGTAATTGAAAATGGATAATGAATAATTAAGGAAATAATTTAGCTTTGTTAAATTATAAAAATTCTCAATTTAAAATTCCTTCGGAATTTTCCCCTTAATTCTTTCATTTTTTCATTTCTTCATTCTTTCATTTTAAATATAGTCTTCATATTCAGGTTTATTAGTCAAATCATTTAACAAGTGCTTTATTTCTTGGTCCTTATTCTTGTCCATTATCAATATAACATCACCTGCATCTACTATAACTAAGTCCTTTATTCCAAGACCTATTATTAAATTTTTATCTCCAAATATTGCACAATTTTCACTATCTTGAAGATATACATTATTACTTATTTTATTATTTTTCTCTTCTTCTAAATATCTGCTCAGGGCTGAAAAACTGCCTATATCATCCCATATAAAATCACTTTTTATTACAAAAGCTTTTCTTGTTTTTTGCATAATCCCAAAGTCTATTGATATTCCATCTATTAATGAATATTGCTCATTAATAACTTCTTCCTCGTCTTCTTCCCCAATATGCTTGTATATTTCCATTAGTGATTTATATAATTGTGGTAAATATTTTTCTATTTCTCTTAATATTACATCTGCTCTAAATACAAACATTCCTGAATTCCATAAATAAGTTCCTTTTAATAAAAAGTCTTTTGCAACTTCAATATTTGGCTTTTCAGTAAATCTAGCAACTTTATAAGTCGGTATTTCAGATGACTGAATCCTTTGCCCCATTTCAATGTATCCATATCCAGTCTCAGCTCTTGTTGGAGTTATCCCTAGCGTAACTATACCTCTTCTTTTATTTGCTATATCTACAGCCTGTGCTAATGTTTCTATATAAACCTTCTCATACTCTATATGGTGATCAGAAGGTAACACAACCAGAATGGCATCTCCATCTTTTTTTAAAAGTTTAACGGCAGATAAACCTATACAAGTTGCAGTCCCGTTATAGACGATATTGTACTTTTTAATGATTTTAGACTTCAAAATTCATGTTTATCTTATGAAGAGGGTTTGTTTAATTTAAAATTTAAAATGCCAAATTTAAAATGAAGGTTGAAATTCCTGCGGAATTTCTTAAATATATTTTTTATTTCAAAAACTCCATAGGAGTTTTTTCCTCAATTTTTAATTTTAAATTTTCAATTCTCAATTGTATTGCATTTCTTTATTATGCTACTTAATATCCTGCATATCTCATTACACTCTTTAAGAGTTACATTTGCCTCTTTTTCAGTTAATATATCTGTTGCTATCATTAACTCTAACCAGTATTCCGTTTCCTTTGCTTCTTTGAGTGCTATACCTAATTTATTTTTAAAGTCTGCTCTACTAACTCCATTTACACCTTCTCTAGTGTTTGCACCTATACTTGTTCCTGATCTTAGTAATTGCTTTGATAGGATATATTCTTTTTTTTCATTGACTAATTTTTTATATAAATTAACTATTTTTATAGCAAAAGAAAATGATTTGTCTAGTATTATATTGGTTGCCATAGTAATCTCCTTTAATTCGTATACTATGAGTATTGACCTCAAATTTAAAATTTAGAATGTAAAATGCTAAATGAATGATGAAATCTTTATTAATTTAAAATTTAAAATGCCAAATGAATGTTGAAATTCCTGCGGAATTTCTTCAATTTTATTTTTCTAAACTAGGCTCTGCCTAGTTTATTCCTCCATTTTTAATTTTCAATTTTCAATTTTCAATTGCTGTTATTTCTTGAACTTAAAATAAATATCCACACTCTTCTCTTTCGTTTCTTTATCCTCATTAACAATAATTTTATCCACAAGTGCTTCTACAAAATTTCTATCTATTTCATTTAATGATAGTAATTTATCTATTTCATCTCTATAGATTTTAGTAATATCAATATCACTGTTATTATTCTGAACTATTTCTTCTAATTCCTTTTTCCTTTTAATGAGACTTTCCTGCTTAGTTTGTATAGTTGTACTCATATTACTAAAATTACGCTCTGATATTACTTCATTTAATTTATCCTCATAAAGTTTTTGAAACTTTCCATCCAATGTGGATAACTCTTGCTCAACTTTGGATAATTCTTTTTCAAATTCATTTTCTATTACTATTCCATCTACCTTTTTATAATATTTATCTTTATCTATACATATATCAATAACACTTTTGATATATATTCTTACTTTTTCAATAAGATAATCCTCCTTAATAGAATGTGGGGTACATCTACCTCCTCCCATTTGAGAGTTTGTACATTTATATCCTTTATATTTCTTTCTATAGGACATGCTTCCCCCACACCCACCACACTTTAACACAGTGGTAAATGGATATATTCTATCCTGTTTATATCTATATCCGTGTTTTCTTTGCTCCATATTTTTTTGCACTTTATTGAAGGTCTTCTTATCTATAATCCCATCAAATTCACCACTCCATATCCATTCCTCTTCTGGTGTCGCTTTTACCTTTTTAATTTTATAACTTACTTTCCTCCATCTTTGTTGAACCATGTATCCACCATATTTAGGATTCTTTAAAATACTCTGAATTGTATTATTAGTCCACATTCCAAATTTTTTACGCTTAAAATTCTTAAGTCTTGCTGATGGTGGGAGAATCCCTTTTTTATTTAGATAAGTAGCAATCCTTCCAAATCCCCATCCCTTTTGATATAAATCAAAGATTTCCTTAACTACTTCTGTAGTTTCGCCACCTTCAGGAACTAATATGATAGTTTTCTGATTCCCTTCATAAAGTTCTTCAAATTTATATCCATAAGGTGGCTTGGACGCTATTGAACTACCTCGTTGCATTCTATCTCCAAGAGCACTTCTAACTCTTTTACTACAGTCTTTTATATACATTTCATTTAGAATATTTTTAAATGGAATTATATCATTAAACTCTGTTTCTGTATCAACATTATCAAGGACCGATATAAATCTAACATTATTTACTTTAAAATAATCTTCTAAATAATATCCTGCCATTATATAATCTCTAGAAAAACGAGATAAATCACGAGTTAAAACCATATTTATCTTCTTATCTTCAATATCCTGTTTCATTCTTAAAAAAGCATCTCTATCAAAGTTAGAGCCAGATTGCCCTTGATCCTCATAGATATTTACTAAATTATATACCGCCTCCTTATCTTGAGTTGACTTCTCTATTAACCACTTCTTGAGATTTCCTACCTGTGCAGGAATAGATTCTGATTGTGAATCTTTATCTGTACTTACTCTAGCATATATTGCTACATTCCATATTTTTCTCACTTTTTAACCACCTCTTGCTCTTTTTTGCAATTAGTGGATAGATTTTCGTTTACCTTATTATTATACCGCGCTATTTCTCCCTTTTTTATATCTTGAGTAATTTGAATAATCTTTTCATTAATAATTTCATCAAAAATTCCTTCAATATCTTTTGCTCCGTAGTAAATATTTGATCTTATCTCTTTCATTACACTCTTTCCATTTATATTGCTATAGTACAATCTATTCTTAAATTAACGCTTATATGTAAAAAGGATTAAGCATAGCATCTTTAAAACCATACTTAATCCAACTACTAACTATTTAACAAATTAAAATTTCTTAATTATGCATTAATAATATTAAAATCTCCACATAACCTCTATTTTATTATCTTCATATACCTTAATTTCATAAATAAATAATGCTAATAATGAATTTTTACATGTTATATATTTATCTAAATCTAATACAATATTCTCTCCCTTTTCTAATATTGAAAGTTGATAATTTATGATTTCATTTTTTAACTTAATTTGTTCTCTAAGAGAGTGTCTTTCTTGCTTCAACTCTAAAATCTCTTCATTTAATACCTCTACCTCATACTCGTCATCTTTCAAATTAAGTTGTCTTTCTCTACTAAGAATTTCTTTAGTTATATCCTTTACTTCTAATTCTAATCTTGTTTTTTCACTGTTGTGAAATGAGTTTTTATTGTTAGCACCTATAATTTTTTCTAAGATCTTATCTATATTTAAGTTATTACATAAATTAATTTTATTTAACAATAAATTTTTAATTAATATAAATAACTCATCCTCTTTAATTAAATGTGTAGTACATCCTGAACTTCCTTTACTATTACTTAATGCACAAACATATCCTTTAGATTTATTCTTATATACTAATGCTTGTCCACAATCACCACATCTTAATAATCCAGTAAAAGCATGCTTATCACTTGATTTCGTCCTATTATTACCATTAGTTTTTATTAATAGATCTTGCACTAAGTCATAAGTTTTTTCATCAATGATACTTTCAAATTCTGCTGTTGTCATCCAATCGTCCTTTTCTTTTTTAGTTATCCCACTGAATTCTCCACTATTTATAAAACTATTTTTTTCAGTTCTAAACTGACTTAATTTGCCACAATATAGAGGATTCTTTAATATCGCTGAAACAGTTTGTTTACTCCACTTCATCTTTCCAGTTGGTGATACTATTCCTAATTTAGTAATCTTTTCAGCAATATCATTTAGTGTAAGTCCAGAAATATAGTCTTCAAATATTTGTTTAACTATATCAGATTTAATTGATTTTTCTACTCTTAATTTAACTATACCTCTTGAATTTCTATACTTTTCCAACCCAAATGGTGCTTTAGATCCAATATAACTCCCCTTTCTAGCCATCCCTACTAAACCTAGTTTCGCTTTATCTGAACAACTTTCAGCATATTCTTGAGCAGCCATACTTATTTTCTCTATCTTTGAATATAGATCCATAGAATTAACGAGGGAATTACACATATCAATATATAGCATCTGTGCCTCTCCTCCATTGTATAATAAATTCATATTACTAGTTGTCAACCTACCTAATCTATCTATATGTGATGTTATTATACAATTAATCTCTTTTAATTTTAAGTCTCTTTCCATATCACAATACCTAATTCTCCTCTCCCCTGCTGTTCCTGAAAACCCATTGTCAGCATACTCCCTAACTTCACTTACTTGTAATCCTAAATCCTCTACAAAAAATTTCAAATTATCTAATTGTTTATTAATAGCAGTATTATTTTCTTTAGATACTCTAGCATAAATTCCAACCCTAACTTCACTATCCTGATTATTCTTATAATAATTCCAACTTCTATAATTCCCCACATTAACACCAAGTTCTTCTAATTTATTAATTAACTCCTTTAATTTCATATCTAATTCCTCCTAGGCTACTCTTCTTATATTTTCTTCATAAATATCTTCTTTAATAACAGTTACTATAAATTTCTCTATTAAATCCTCTATATCAAATTTACATAAATTTTCCTCTTTAACTTCACAGTTTTCTATTTTTATTCTAGCCATAATTTTATCCTCCTCTGTTACTCAACTTTTTACTTTCCGGAAAGTCTTATAAACAAAGGTTTTATTACCTTTGTATTTAACTAAGAACACAGGTTTAATAAAATCCGCCAAAATTTCAAAAATTTTTTTAATTTTTTGCACAAAAAGAGACCAGATAATAATCTAGTCCATTTCTGAATTATACTATATTTAATTCTTAACAAGCGCTTATTTATGCATTCTAACTAGAATATAGTTATTATTCTATATGTCCATACTAAGAAAGTAGTACTTATAAATATTTATATAGATTCATCACTCATCCCTGTATTTATAAAATCATAAAGTTCTCCATTCTTCACTAATCTCTAATTATTTTTGTATTATTTTTTATCATAAGCATCACTTCTTGATTTTTTACATAAAAAATAACTTAACTCTTTATTTTTTGTCACTTTTATAAAAACTTTTGAAATTTAGTTATTTACTAATCTTATATATAAAAATAGAGTGCATTAGCACCCTATTTAATTAAATATTCTTTATCAATATCTTTTATTACTTCATTAAATTAATTTAGTTATATTTTACCTTGTTCATTTACTTTAAAATGTTATGGATATTTATTTAAAGATTCCTTTAAATATCATTTCTATAAGCAATGATACGTAATAGGTATTTTAGTCATATACTCCTTTATTTCTATAATTTTATTTTTATTATTAAAAGTTATAATAGAAACTCCCTTAAATTCATTAATATATTTACTATTAGATGATTTAAATTCCCACTGACATATAACTCTTTCATCTAAAATATTCAACTCAATAATTTCAAAAAATATTACTTTATTATTGTTATGCCAATCTTTAAACCAATCTTTTATTTCATCTAATCCCACATATACTTGTCCACAAGATTCTTCAAGTATAATAGAATTTGAAAAATATTTTTCGATTGCAGAAATATCATTATCATTCCATGATTGAAAATATTTATTAGTGATTTTTTCCTTGTTATCTACTAATATATCAATAGATAAATATTTTTAATCATTTCTTTTATATATGGTATTAATACTATGTCCTTATTAATTACTAATGCTTTATAAAAATAGTAATTAAAAGTTATTAAAAAGAATATAGACACTACTACAGCGTACTTGTCATTTCCTATGTTAGGATAAACTATCCCTGATTCTTCAATAATAGGTTTTAAGGCTATAATTACAGTAATTAGCGTCGATATATACATTAAAAGTAGATGCCACCACTCAAACCAATTTTTAAATGCTATATTAGGCTTAATTTTATAAATAATAAAATGACTTATTCCTGTTAGTATTAAACATAATATAGATGTTATTACCATCATTAAAACTATAAAAAAAATATCTTCCACTTTATAAATATATCCTGCTATCCTCATTCCTATTATCCATGCAACTCCATATATAAAAAATAAAATAATAGGGAAAATTAATATCTTCATTAAAAAATTAGTTATTCTTTCACTCATACTACTCACTTTCTTTTCTTCTACCCAAAACTTACTCTTTAAAATATACACTTAAATATAATATATATCGATTTTATTCCTGGTTACTTTAACTTATTATCAAAATTAACTTGTTATTTATTAATTTCATTTGTTATCTATAATTAATCACCTATTAATATATGTTTATTAGTTTAATCCATACTAGGCCTGTTACTGTTAGACTTTAGGTGAAATTTGACATGACATTTTTTGTACACTATGAAACTTTCTATTATTAGATTACTCTCAATATTTTTATGATAATTTTATATTTATTACCTATATCATGCTATTTATTTTTATTTCTCTTAACCCTCTTTTTAAAATTCTTATTCGTTTTTTGTAAAATTTATTTATCTCTATTGCTGTTAATTTACTAAGTAAATCTATATCTATTATTGTTATAATGTAATTTTTCACATCCTTAACTAACCTGCTACACATTAAATAATATTGTGTATTATTATATTCCTTTTTATTTACTATAACTACATTAGTAAATATATTCACATAATAAAATAGCGTAAAGCATACTATCAGTTGAGTTAATATTGTTGTTTTTTTTCCAACAATAAAATCACCTCTATCATCTGTTATTGATATTAAGGCTAATATATTATTATGGGCTATTAGATTTAATGCTGCATAAACTTGATAGTTAAATCCTGTATCCTTCTTTTCAGTAATCTTGCTTCTTATAGACTTAGTCTTGTATATCCTTCCTCCTATTGTATATTTATTATTCCTTCTAGTACATTCTTCTTTATAAGCATTAATAATTCCTAAGCATGTCTGATTTAACAAATCTATACTTTTTAAATTTGTATCTCCATAAACCTCAATTAAATTTTTAAGTATTAATACTGCTTCTAACTCCAACTTGCAATGTATGAGTGTTTTAATTGCTTTTAGATCCCCTAGCGCCCTGCTTAACAAATAATTATTTACAACCTCAATAACTTGTGACTCGCTTTTAATAATTATATTTTCTGGTTTTAAATAATACTCTGTTAATCTAATTAATCTATTAAATAATTTATTTGTATATTTTATATCCATACAGCGTCCTCTCTTTTTTCTTTTACTATACCGCGCTATATAAATTAATACAGGGCCCTATTTAAAGTTAAAAACTCCTATATATATTCTATAATTAATTTTTTTAATGATTATTCATAATTACATAATTTCATCTAAAATACTTTTATAAACTTTTCTTGAAAAACCTATCTAAGATTTATTATATTTTATTGTAAAATCTTAAGGAGGCATTTATTTATGAATAAACAAGAACTTATTAGGATATACAATCTTTATATCCTACAAGAAAATAATAAAAAGGAATTTAATACAAATTATCTAGAACAAGAGTTACCTAAGGAAGATCTTACTGAAATATTAGTTAATAATTTCAATGAACTGCAATATCTGATTTTAAGTAATCCTAATTACCCTATTTTTCAGTTGTGCGCTAAAAAATATCCTATAATTTATTCTAGATACTTTAGTCTAAATTTTAATAAAAGTAGTCTTCAACATATTCTTAGTAATTTTTTAGGAACTTTATTCTGCATATATAAAACTACAAATTTTAATGAAATCATTGATTATTATGTATATGATTCTGATAAAAATCCTATGAATATAGATATGATGAGACTAAATACTTTAATATCAATGAAATATTTTGACTTAAATTTTCTAAATCAAATTATTGCTATGTCAATTAATATATTTACAACATATGAAACAGAAATTGGTCTCTTTGAAGATCTCCAACTTAAAAATAGTCTAGATTTATTTATGGAAGTAACTACCAGACAATGTAAAATTGATATACTTAACACTTTACGGAATTCATTTAAACTAATAACCTCTTAAAATGATAAGAAACTTATGACTAAGTTATTGGAAGATTTCAAAATTTATTCTTATACAAATGAACCTAAATTTAAAGATGATATCGATTTATTGATCATTGAATTTAATTACTTATTTAAAAATTAATTCACATAAAAGAACAAGTAAATTAATCTTGTTCTTTTTTATATATCTAATTTTATTCCATTATCTCTAAGCCACAATCTTCTACTTTCATAATCAGGCATAATTGCTGCTACCTTATTCCAAAACTCTTGGGAATGATCTTTATATATCATATGTACCATTTCATGCAAAACAATATAATCTAGTATATTGGCTGGTGCCATAGAACACCTCCAATTAAATAAGAGTTCATTATTAGATGTACAACTAGCCCACCTTTTTTTTGCTCTTTAACCTTAATGCCCTTAGGTCTAATATTAAAGTATTGTTTAAAGTAATTTACCCTTTCCTTAACTCTTAATAATGTTTTTTCTCTATACCAATTTTCTAAAGCAAGTTTTATTTTATCTTGCTCTCTTGTATATGTAGATATTATAAACTTACCTCTAAATAGTTTTACATTAATATCCTTTGTATTTATATCTTCAATTTGTAATGAATAGTTACGACCTAAATATAAATAAGACTCCCCACTTACTACTTCTCTATTAATTTTATTAATATTAATAGATTGTACTTCATATTGCTTTTGAACTATCCAATTTGCTTTTGATTTAACTTTATCTAATATTATATCTTCAGTAACTCCAAGTGGAGAACTAACATTTACTTCTCCACTTGGCTCTACTTCTATACTCATTGTTTTTCTTTCTTTAAATACTACATTAAAATCTATATATTTTGTTCCATATTGAAATCCTAATTTCATTTTATCCCTCTAATCTATGTTAGCATAATGTATTTTAGCAAGTTTAGTTATACTTTCTTTTAACTCTTTTACTTTATTTATCCCATCCTGCCCATAAATTTCTCTTATCTTTTGTGAATTACTTAGTAAGAACATAAATATCTTTTGTTCAATAGCAGATACCTTAGTTGGATTCTCTGCCCAACCTACCATATACCATTCATTAATCATTTTTTCATTAAATGCCTTTGTAATATCTTTAATGATATCAATAGATGTATCTGAAATATATACGGCAGAATCTTCCTTAACTATATCCTCTGTATCCTTTTCACCTTCAAATGTTTTTCTTAATGTAACAAATATAGGAAATTCTCTCTTAGTTAAACCTAATTCTTGTGCTTCATTTTGTTCACCTTTATTCACATCTCTATTGATAAATTCACTAAGTCTTGCTTTCTTTTCAACCCAGTCATTCTTAGTTTCTTCTAATATCTGCTGTAGTTTTTCAAACAAACTTGTATAATAAATTGGATTCTCATCCATCTTTACATTAATAACATTCTTAATAGCGTGCTCCATAGATGATGCTATTGCTTCATCAGACATATTACTTTCTAACTTCATCTGAAAATCATCTTCAAATAATGTGATTGGCTCTATCCATTGGATAACCCCTGATGATGAAAGATGTTCTGATATTATTTGTTTAACCTTTTCTCCACAATCTCTAATATCTAATTTTTGCTCTGGATTAAATCTCATTTTTGCGGCTGCTCTAATATAAGATAGCCACTTAACATCATTTAATATATCTGTCCCAACATGACCAGGCATTAAAGATTCAACTGCACCTAAAAACTTCTTATATGCTACCTCAAATTCAGCCCTTTTATCCTCTGGCTCTAACACTTTTACTAAATCATCTATACTATCTTTATTTATCCCTGTAAACATCCTCATTACATTTTCCCTATAGGATAACATTTCATTATATAATCCATCCATAGATTCCATTGGAGATCCCAACTCTTCTCTATCGAATATGGCTAATGCTTCTTCCAAGAAGTCTAACACTCCATAATAATCTACTACATAACCACACTTCTTAGTATCACCACTTGTTCTATTAACCCTTGCTATAGCCTGCAGTAGAGTATGCTCTTTAAGTGGTCTATCTAAATACATTACTTGTTCTATTGGGGCATCAAAGCCAGTTAATAGCATATCTTTAACTATAATAAAACATAACTTGCTTTCTGATGTTTTCTTTTTGAAATTAGTAAGTATTGTTTTTTGCTCCTCTTTAGATGTATGATGTTCCCTTAAATAAGGCTCATCATTATTAGATCCAGAGAATATCACCTTACATTCTAATTCTTCTCCCATTATCTCCTTCATATACTTATTTAAAGCATTATAGTATTTTACACAAGCCTCTCTTGATACACACACCACCTGTGCCTTAAATCCATTAGGATAAATATATTCTTTAAAATGAGTAAGAATATCCTTTGCTACTTCTTCAATTCTTTCTTCAGATTCTACAACTGTTCTCTTATTAGCATACTTTTGTTTTATTGCTTCTTTTTCCTCATCGGTTCTGTCTTCAAATGCTTGGTCAAATAATTCTTCTAAATTATCACCACTAATATGAAGTTCTGGCTTTCTTCCTTCATAAACAATCTTTACTGTTGCTCCATCTACAACTGCATCCTTTATAGAATATTGATCTATATAAGATCCAAAGGTCTTTGGTGTAGACTTGTCCTCTTTATCTATTGGAGTACCTGTAAACCCTATAAAAGCAGCATTAGGTAATGCAGTTCTAAGATTTGCTGCAGTCCCTTTATACTGACTTCTATGTGCTTCATCCGTCATTACAATAATATTATTTTTAGTAGATAAAATTTCATATTCCTTCTCTAAGAATAATCCTACTATCTTACTTTCTTCCTTATCACTTTGGAACTTTTGAATAGTTGTAGTAATAATTTGTGCATTTGAATTTCTTAGTAAAGTTTTCATATCCGCAATGCTCTCTGCTCTAACTGGTACCGTATTACTTAAAGTATTCTGGAAGGTTTCAAATATCTGCTCATCCAAATCTGTTCTATCTGTTACTATTACAATAGTAGCATCACTTAACTTCTTCAAACTTCTTATTTTCCTTGCTAAGAAGACCATTGTTAAAGACTTACCAGAACCTTGAGTATGCCAAACAACTCCACCTTTTGCTAATGGTGTTTTACCTTCTTCTAATCTCTTAAGACATTTTTGTACTGCTCTAAATTGTTGATATCTACATACCTTTTTAACTTTTCTAGAATTCTCTTTATCTACATCATAAACAACAAAATTCTCCATTATATCTAAAAGATTTTCTCTTTTAAATATTCCTTGTAATAATATATTTTGTGGAGTATCTTTATAATCTTTAACCTCAATATTGTTTAGTGGATAAGCATCTTTCCATTCTATATAATGCTTATATCCACTAGAAATAGTTCCAATAAATGCTGTATATTTATTTAATATTCCAGTAATAAAGTTTGTATAAAACAACCTTTCAGAACCTTCTATTATGTTACCTTCTCTACCATTCATATATCTTCTTAACTGTTGGAATCCATCATATTTACCTACATTTTCATTAGAATCACCATCTTTAAATGGAGATTTACATTCTAAAACTGCAATAGGCATACCATTAATAAATATAACTATATCTGGTCTAATAGTTTCTTGAGGCCCTTTTATAACAAACTGTCTAACAACTAAAAAATCATTGTTTTCAAAATTTTTAAAATCAATTAATTTAACTGTAGGAGTTTCTTGTCTACCATCTATTACTTGTTTAACTGTTAATTCATAATTAACTATATAATTATATATCTTTTCATTTATTTCTAACAAGCCTGTACCTAAAGATTCTGCTCTTGAAATTATTCTAATAACTTTATCACAATTTTCATCAGAAATCCATGGATTAAGTTTCTTTAATGCTTGTTTCATTCGTTTACTTAGAATTACTTCACTTAAAGAATCTCTTTCGCCATACTCCATCGTTACTTTATCACCATCAATATAGTCATACCCTAAATATGTTAAGTATTCTACTGCTGGTATTTCAACTAAAGTCATCTCATTTCCTAAATAATTCATTCTCACTCACCCCTTATTTACTAAGTCACTCGTTGAATCTTATGAATAAACAATATATTATTTTTATGACTTTTATTTATAATTCTCTATTTTACTCTATAAATCAAATAAATCATAAGGTTGTTCTTCTAACATATTATACGTTCTATTTGTTATCATTGAAAATAAATCTGCCATTCCATAAAAAAGCATTCCAAAAGCATCTTTTTTATGCGCTTCAAGTTTATCCCATGCTTCAGGATTAATAGTTATATTCTCTGTTATGATAGGTAATAAGTTATTTAAATATTGTTTTCTTTGAATACAGTCTAAATTATTAAGTTGTTCTTTATATTTTTCAAATATACCATTATTACTTTTCAACCATGAAATTATGCAATAGGATTTTTCTCCCTCCGGAAATATAGTTGCAAATATATGTTTCATTTTTGTATTAACATCTGTTAAATCTTGAATTTTATTACCTTCTAAATCTTCTGCTAAAGCCGAAAATCCAGATGCTGCAAATTTTATAGTCTCATCAAATTCCCAAACTATACTTGTGAGAATATCGTATTTATCATTTAATAATGCGTTATTAAATTCTATCTTGCATACTTCTAAATCATTTTTTGCTAATTCAAAGCCACTAAAGTTTTCTTTAATCCCTCTACGCCTAGAAGGTAACTTCTCAGTTAAGATTGACTCCATTTTCATAACTTCCATCTTTTTATGATATTCAATTGCAAAGCACCTATAAATATATAAAAATATATGTAATTCACTTTTATTAAAATCTTCATTTTCGATAGGTTTAAAAATTTCATTATCATGATATCCACAAAATCCAGTAAAAACAGTTGCTTGTTTTCTCCCCCACTTATGCATAAACTCAAATGGATTATCGTTTTTAGGACAAGGCATATAGACTTCACCTTTAGTTGATATTCTCTTCAGAATCTTATTATTTTGAATAGAATGTGCACCTATTATCCTTTCACTACAATTAGAATTATCAGGATATAAACATTGCTTTATTCTTGAATCTTTTTTCATACTTTTATAATTTTCTAAAAAATTCTTTGGTTGTAAAAAATCTTTATCCTCAACCTTTCCTAAGCAACACTTTTTATACTTTTCCCCACTACCACAAGGACACTTATCATTTCTTCCTATCTTCACTCATAATTCCTTCCCTTCACCTAATAAAATTATTCTACTCGCCTAAATTCCTTGCTGGTATATTACACAACAAATCCTCTAACCTATAAAAATCCATTCCATCATATTGAACTACATGCCCTTTCATTATTTCTATAAATGCCTTTCCTCGTAAACCTTCCCTATTTATATCCGTTGCTTCCATGTCCATATGATGTCTTTGTAAACTTAATCCACTTATGCCTAATCCATTTAGTGCCATGCACATATATGCATTGGCTGGTGGAGTTAATTTAAACTTTCCACACAATTTCTTGCTATACTCATTTTTTAATTCATTAATATACTTTTCCTTATTATCCGATATAAAAACATAATTTATATATACAGGATTCGGCTTTACATTTGCACCATACTTACACTTAACAGAAAAATATTTTACTCCATCGAAATGTATCTTATCTGATTTATTCGCAACATTTCTTATTACTTGTAATAATAATTGAGGCAGTATATATTCTGATTTAAATAATCTATTTTTTCATCTATAATAAATGAACACGCACATATAATGGGCCAAGTATATATATACTTTTGTATTATTTCGCTAATCTCTACACTTTCTCCATTACTAAATCTTTTTAAATACTCATTTCCATCACCTAAATTACCATTTATAATTTCTCTAGGTAATAATGATAAATCCAAAACCTTAAGTTTTCTTTAACCTCATATCTACTCACATAAAAATTATTAACATGAGGTTTATTTAATTCTAACCAAGAACCATAAATAGACCCACTTAAATATAAACAAGGATATCCCGGAATACTATATCTCTCTGTTGCAACATATTGTCTTTTATTAAATGGAACATGGAATATTTCAGATAACTCAAATATATCTTCACCTATACGTCCTCTATATAATTGCTTAGTAAAATGATTACTTTCTTCCTTTTCTAGAATGCATGAAAATAAGTCATCACCAATATCTTTTTCCTTAAATAACTTCTCAACTGTGCTAATTGCTTCTATTGAATTTCCATTAAGTTGACACTTTATAGATTCAATAATTATTTCACAAATTCTTTTAACTCTATTTTTATTAATATTAACATCAATAATGCTAAAATCTACTTTATCTAAACCTTCTTGATATTCTTTAAAAATATCTTCTAATGCTTTAAGATAATCATTATCCAAAAAAATCTTTTTAGGTAAAATGTTTATACATCTATAAAATTTATTAAACTCACTACTCTCTATAAACTCCATATAATCCATTATTATACCCCCATATTAAATAACTCTAATTTTCCCAGTTAATAATTGCTGCATCAATCCCTTTTTAAGTTCTTTTAACTTTATATTTTTATTTTCATATTCTTCTATTTGAGCATCTATTGATGATAAAACATCTGCTATTTTTTCTTGTTCTTCTATCGTTGGAACTATTATATTAAACCTTCTTAAATTTCCAACAAGTACATTAGGTTGAGAACTTGAAGTATTATATTTCAATATTTGTTTTTTCACAAAATCACTTATTAAAAAATAACTTAAATATAAACTATGCATTTGTTTTACTGGAGTAATCTTTGCAATATTTTGATTTATATGATATGCGTTATCTCTATCTATTACTGTTGCTTTCCCAATAGTTCCTACACACGGAAATACAATGTCTCCTTTGAATAATTTAGAACGAATTAATCTATTTGAAAGTTCTTCACTAATTCTCTCAATGTCGTTTAGAATAAGTTTATTTTCACCTATATTAAAACCTTTTAAAGCAATGATCTTACCATTACTTTGTATCTCCCATAAATCTGAATATTCTGCCCCTGCAAGTCTCGTTATTCTCGAAACTTCCTCTAATAACTTGACTTCCCACTCAACAGGAATCTCTCCAACTTCTGTCTTTTTAAATTCTTTATGTCCAATCCCTTTTGTTAAAAGCCTTTGCATTAATCCTTTTTTCAATTCCTTAGTTTTTTCAATAAGTCTATCAGTATCTTCAATTTGATAAGCAATAGTAGAAAGAATATCTGCTATTTTTTCTTGTTCTTTTAATGGTGGTACACACATCAATAATGATTTTATATTATTTGCATTAATATTAATGTTTGAACTTCCTTGAGTTATTGCTTTCAATTGCTTTTGAGAATAATCTGATTCGTAAAAATATCCTACATACTCATTAATTACCTTTGATGTATTAAATCTAAACCTTATTAAGTATGAAGCAAAAATTGTTTTTGGATACTCTTTTTTATAAATTCCGTATCTACCAATAGCCCCACTTCTTGCAAACAAGAAATCACCATCTTTTAATTTATATTGTTCTATGATCTCATTATCTACATCTAACTTAGGCATTTGAGTATATTTTATTTGGGGATTATTTAAATCTGTAATTCTTACTAAATAAGTACCTTTCTCCTCATATTTATTTTGAGCATAATACCCCTGCTTATGTTCCTTTGTAATTTCATTTATTCTTAGTAGATTCCACTCATTAGGTACCAAACCCAACTCTGTCTTTTTATATCCTTCTTTCACCAGTCCTACCTCACTTCCGCTTATAATTTAAAATACTAAATTTAAAATTACAGTTGAAACTCTAAAAGATTCCTTTTTTTAACTTTAAATTCTTAATCCTCAATTATAAAATCTCAAACCCCAATTCTTCTAAATACCCATTTAACTTCTCTTCACCCTCAACCATCTTCATCTTCAATTCTCTTATATCTTGCAATACTTCTTCTATATCAACTTCTTCTTCCTCTTCTGTTGTATCAACATATCTACTTATATTTAAATTAAAATCATTTTCTTCTATAGTCTTTAAATCAACTACTTCTGCATATTTTTCTACTGTTTCAAACTTATCAAAAGTTTCAATTATTTTATTTATATCCTCATCTCTTAACTTATTCTTATTTCCATCTTTAACAAATCCATTAGATGCATCTATAAATAGTATTTTTACTTTTCTCTCTTCACTCTTATCTTTATTTATAATAAGTAACGCTGCTGGTATACCCGTTCCATAGAATATGTTCTGTGGTAATCCTATAACTGCTTCTATTAAATCATCCTTTAACATTCCTTCTCTTATCTTACCTTCTGATGAACCTCTAAATAAAACTCCATGAGGTACTACAGTACCCATTCTACCCTTTGAGTTTAATGATGCTATCATATGCTCTACAAAGGCTAAATCCCCATAAGATTTTGGTGGCAAACCATATATAAATCTATTATATCCATCACTCTTTGCTTCATCTAATCCCCAGTTCTTTAATGAAAATGGAGGATTTGCAAGTACCACATCAAAAGTCTTTAAAATACCACCATTCGTATGCTTAGGCTCTCTTATAGTATCACCCTTCTTTATATCTGCTCCTGTAGCATCATGAAACAACATATTCATCTTACATATTGCCCATGTAGAAAGGTTTATTTCTTGCCCATTTAAAGATACATTCTTAGAATTTCCACCATGCTCCTCTATATAATATGTAGAGTTAATAAGCATACCTCCTGAACCTGTAGTTGGATCATATATTGACTCACCTTCCTTAGGCTTTACTATTCCAACTAATGTTTTAACTACTTGCTCTGGAGTATAGAATTCTCCTCCTTTAGTACCGCCTTGGTCAGCAAATTGTTTTATTAAATATTCATATGCATTTCCTAATATATCTTTGTTTTCTAAGTTTTCATTTGCAAGTGATATACCACTAAATAAAATTAATAATTGTGATAACTTCTTATCTGGTACTCTTTCTTTGTCATTATAATTTGCAGTAGTAAGTACCCCTATTAATTCACTATTCTTTGGCTCATCTTCTATTGCTTTAAAAGCCTTATCTAATTCTGGTCCTATATTTAAAGTTAAATCCTTTAATCTACTCCATCTTGCTCTTTCAGGTACAAAGAAATTCTCATAAATACTTGAATCTTCTATAAGTGTATTTATTTCATTATCACCTAGTCCCATTGATTTAAACTCTTCCTTCTTTTGTTGTTGCTCTATTTCAAATTGATCATTCATTCTCTTTAAGAATAATAATCCAAATATATAATCCATATATTGTGCGGCATTTAATTCACCTCTTAAAATATCTGCTGCATCCCATAAAGTTTTCTCTAATTTTTGCAATGTTAATTTTTCCATGTTTTCACCTCTTATATTATTTTATCCATAATACTATTGTAACAAATATCTCCTTGTTTATATAACATATATTGAAATTATGTAACATTATTATTTGTATTTATTTAAAACAAAAAGTTATACCTATTTCCATAAGTATAACCTTCTATTAAATATATATTTTTTATATTTTCTCTCCTTACTTCATCTACTTCACAACTTCCAAGATTCACTTTAGTTATATGACCTAATTCAAATATTTTTTTGTTGTACGGAAGTTCATCTTGGAAGTATAATAATCACTTTTTTGCTCCTTGTCAAATTATTAGAGCATTTTTTTTAATTTTCTGCAATATTTTTTTATTTATGTTGTTATCTATTGATAT
>NZ_ASRV01000018.1 GCF_000401215.1 Clostridium sartagoforme AAU1
TGATATAAAACATATCTAGATTAATAAAAAATATTTTAATTACTATATTTTTAAAATCTTATGTTATATAAAATACAAATTAATTTTAGGAGGATGATAATATGAATAAAAAACTAGAAAATTTAGTTGATAACTTAATGAAAGGAAAATGTGGATTATTATATCAGTACTTAAACGAAATTGAGGATTTAATACATGATAGCCTAACTCCACAAAAAATAATGCTGCATTATAACATTCAAGAAATACACAAAAATCGCTGTAAATGCATAATTCATAATGGAGATAACAATACCTCTTTACAATTTACAAATAAAGGTTTCAAATGCCATTCCTGTAATTCAACAGGCACTTTATTAGAATTTATTCGTTTGGCTAGTAATTTAAAAACTCTTAATGATGCTAAAATATATGCTACTAATAATTTTACTAATATAAACTTACCATTTTTTGATGTAGAAGATTATAAGTCTAAAACTAAATTAGCAATTATAAATAAGTTTGAAATTACTGGCTCTTATATTACAAAAGATTACTATGATATTTCATTACTACCTAATGGATATTGTAACTTTAAAGATAATAAAGTTGAAAAGTCTACTGAAAATATTATTATCAAATCTGATGCCAATAACAAAGTATTATTAGATCAAGAACTTACTAAACTAGAACAAGAAGAAATAAAAAATATGGCATGCCTAAATATATTAAATCACTCAATAATGCTTCTAGTAGTAAATTAATATCATTTTGTAAAAACTCATCAAAGTTCATTAACAAAGAACTTCTTTGTAACTTTATGAGTGATCAATATAACTTATCAGAAGTTGATTATGTTGATAATGATTTATTCTTAATAACTAAACCAGATTATCTTCCTAGCAAATCATTTTCTGGAATATTAAATAGAATCTTATTTCCAATAAAAGATCACTTTAGTAATACTGTAGTAGGATACTTATGTAGATCAATAGATAAAAATCATAATACTAAATGGTTGCTTGTTACTGATTTTAATGATGATGGTACAATTATAGAATTTAATAAAGGTAATTTCTTATATAATCTTAATAAAGTTAAAGACAAACAACCTAAAGAATTGTGGATTACAGAATCTATAGTTGATGCTATTAAATTAGAATCACTTGGATACCCTGCCATATCTTCTATGGGGGTTAATCTTTCAATTACTCAAATTGGATTAATTAATAAATTTTTTGGAAAAGATATTACCTTAAATATCTTTTTGATAATGACTATAATAGCAACTCTAACACCGGAAAGGAAATGTCCTACAAATTATGTCATCAATTATATGATTATGGATTTAAAAACTTAAATATAATACAAATAGATTCATTCTATGGTAAAGACTTAACTGAATGGGCAATTAACATAAGGAATAATATACTACTTAAAAATTTAGTAGAGACTTGGTACAAAAATAGATATACATTTAATATAAATGATTTTTCAGAAATTAATATTATTAAAGATAAAACTAAAGCAACTATCAACACATTGCAGTCTTTATCTCCACTTCAATTAAATAATACTTATAAACTAATAACTATGTTTGAGAATTATTTTGAAAAAGAAGACTTAAAAAATTTAGAACTATCTAAACTAATAAATGTAGATATAGAACAATTTACTCTTTTTTCAGAATTACTGAAAAATAATATTATAACTAGAACTAAATGCTTCTCCGAACTTAATCTTACAAATTTAACAGAAGGACAATATAATTTATTAGTTAACTATTACAAAACTGAAGAACTACTGTCAATTGATAGTCACTGCAACAAAAGACAGATTAGTTCAATAATATGTAATACTAAAAAGTATAAAAAATCAATTGATTTGAGTAAATATATTCCTAGTATTTACTCAAATATTGAAGACTCACTTTATGAAGTTGCTGTAGATAACGACATTCCTTTTTAACCTTAACAGGAGTTTTAATAATTGAAAATTAAAAATTAGAAATGTAAAATGATTGATGAAACTC